>CAZMEG010000411.1:0-3837 GCA_964565205.1 uncultured Cytophagia bacterium | reverse complement strand
TGCCATCCCTTTTTTTTTTTTCTTCATCCAGAGTCTTGAGATGGGTGAAGGGAATTTTTCCCCCGGTAAAAAGATTGTCATTTTTCCGCTAAAACAAATTCATCCGGCTACCAATCATGAGTTCAACCAAAATACAGGTTTTGAACGTACAATACAATTGGCCACAGTAATCTGTTTTGAGTCCA
This sequence comes from uncultured Cytophagia bacterium, assembly GCA_964565205.1. Taxonomy (GTDB): domain Bacteria; phylum Zhuqueibacterota; class Zhuqueibacteria; order Oceanimicrobiales; family CAZMEG01; genus CAZMEG01. The sequence continues at coordinate 3,652 of CAZMEG010000411.1, read as the reverse complement.
TTTTCCCGGATTTAGTGCAAAAATTTGTAGCAAAGGGAGCACAGTTGCTCATAGTTATCACCAACGATGGCTGGTTTGGCCGGGCGCATTTTCCCTGGTGGTTGAATGGTGGTTTGTATCAGCATGCTCGGATGTCTGTATTTCGTGCCATTGAAAATAGAATCAGCATAGCTCGCTGTGCGAATACCGGTGTGTCCATGTTCATCGATCCTTATGGTCGAGTGTTGAAGCAGTCCGCCATATTTAAAGATGAATATCTTGTTGCACCGGTAACTTTGAGATCCACATCTACTTTCTTTACCCGTAATGGAAATGTATTTAGCCGGGGGGTTTCACTGGTAGGGTTGTTTTTCATTTTTTTTGCTGGGGTGTTAAAAAGGCATGCCGGTTAAAACCACATATTGCTGTGTATTGCTGTTCATTCTTATGGCTCTGTGTACCAGTGCTGCGGGTCAGACTGACCGGTATTTTATGTTAAGCAATGTCAGGGCACGCCCATTGGCTATGGGTGGGGCATTTACTTCCATTGAGGACGACCTTGCCGCAATCAATTTCAATCCGGCCGCATTTAATTTATATCAATCGGAGAAACCTCATCGGGTAACTCTGTTTCTAAATCCTGTAGCCCCTTTTGTGGGATTGTTTCAAGACACCGATCTATTTAAAGTGGGGCGGGCTAAATTTGAAGATTTTCTGGTTACTTTAAGCTTATTTTTGAAATCTATCGCTCTTTCCGTAAATCCTTTTGAATTTGGTATTTTATTGGGTGAGGAGAATTTATATTTACCAAAATTTTTGGAAAGTGATGAAATTTTTCATACCGAGACTTTTAAAAATAATCTCACGCATTCCTTTGTGGCAAAACTTAAGCTGGCTGACCAGGTTTCGATTGGTGGGGCAGCCTTCATCGTATACGGGAACGATGAAAAGATCTTGAATAAACAAATTCGAAAAATCGGTTTAAGTTATGGGATTCTTTTGAAACCCGAAAAAAAATTAAATGTAGGCGTTGCCTTTTTTAATTTACCCGATTCTTTACCTAAAGTCCGTTTACCGGTGGAAAGAATCGTGGATGAATCTGTGAATATTGGTATATCATATAAAGCGTTCCCGCAAACCCTGTTTTCATTGGATGTGCGTAATGTGGTTGAAGAGCAGTCCGTTGTTGAACGAGAAGTTCATGTTGGCTTTGAACAGATAATTTTGTCACAATTCGCTTTCCGTGCAGGATTTTTTAATAAAAAAGAGGGGAACTTCGCTGTTAGTGCGGGTATCGGCATCTTTGACGGCAATTCGCTATTTAGTTTTGACAACGATTTTGACCACAAGAATTTTTATATTAATTACGCATTTATATATGAAAAGGCTGAACCGGAAAATGTGCGCTGGCATTTATTATCTTTTTTTTGGAGAATATGACCGGCTGCACTATTCAGGAACTTTAAAGAGTGTTGTAAGTTAGATTCATGAAGTTTTTGCTTATAAAAATTTTCATTTTCAACTTGTTTTTAAATATGGGGATTGAGTGGTCCGTGGCTCAGACGAAATCAAATCTGGACATTTTTTCGGATTTAATTGATAGCGTGTTAACTGAAATTTTACCGGAAATACCCAAGGAACCATCTACCACGCTCTTCATAAAAAACTTAGATGCTAATTCAAATATTTCCTGGTTTATCGAAAATCGTATCGTACATATTTTGAAAAGCCTTGGATTTCATGATGAAATTTATGTTGGCGACCCCGATTTTAGTAATCGAGATGGTAAAACGACTCTCCGTTTGGATTACAAAGTTCTGGATTTAAAAGTTAAATATATGAAGCGTGAAGATGGTGGATTCCTTGGCTCTGGTTCAAATCAAATTAATCGTCAGATAACGGTAGGTTTGCTGGTGCGCGTAATAAAAGTGCCTGAAGATGCTTTGATGCTTTCCGAAGAAAGGTGGAAAAATTATAATGATTGGATTAACGAGGATCAGATTTCTACCGTGGAGAACTCAAATTTGCCTTTTACCAGCGGTGAATTTAAATATAACAAAAACTCTAAAAATCTTTTAGAACCTCTATTAGTGACAGGGGTAACAGGCATTATAGTATTTTTGTTTTTTAGTTTAAGGAGTCGATAATAAAGAGAACAGGCTATGAAATCATTTATACTATGGTTTAGTTTACTATTTTTGATTTTGGGATGTGGTGGTTATAAGATACGTCCAAATATGACGGCGGAGGAGAGGTTTGCCATCGCCAAAAAAATGTTTGAACATCACGACTATTTTGATGCGAAGACCCAATTTAAAATCATTACTCTAAATAATCCCGGCGCCCCATTTGTGGATGATGCTCAATTTTACCTGGCCGAAAGTCATTTTCACCTGAAAGAGTATCTTTTAGCCGCTGATGAATATAGTCGCTTAATTCGCCTGTATCCCCGTAGCGAATGGGTGGATGATGCCCAATATAAAATTGGACTTTCTTACTATAAACTTTCACCAAAACCATCCCTGGATCAAAGTTACACGGTTAAGGCCATCGAACATTTTCAAAGATTTTTAGAGGATTTTCCCAACAGTAAGCTGGTACCTGAAGTGGAAAAAATGTTAAATGTTTGCCGTACCAAACTTGCCAAAAAAGATTATAAAAATGGTGAACTTTACCGTAAACTCGGTGATTACTACGCAGCGCTGGTTTATTTTAATAGCGTAATCGATAACTATTATGACACAAAATATGTACTGGATGCTCTTTTCTGGAAGGGGGAATGTCTTTACAGGATGCATCGATGGCAGGAAGCCCGCCAGGCTTTTGAGACTTTGTTAGCACGATTTCCCAAAAATAATTATAAAAGAAAAGTCATCGAAAGATTAGAGAAAATCGATAGCAAACTTCAACACGTTCAAACGGATGGTAAAGCTGTAACGGGAAATCAAAAGAAAAATTAACAGGAACTACTTTGAAGCTTGGATTATACGGAGGATCTTTTGATCCCATTCACAATGCCCATTTAATTATCGCACAATTTGTCTTAGATGAATTACAATTAGAAAAAGTCATTTTTATCCCTTCGGCTATTCCACCGCATAAAGAAACCTTTGCCAGCTCTGAATATCGCTGTAAAATGGTACAATTGGCTATCCAGGATAATCCACGTTTTGAATGTTCTGATGTAGAGATTCAGCGTGGCGGGACCTCATACAGCGTGGATACCATTACCTATTTTCGCGATCGATATCATCTTGACAAAGAGAATTTATTCTGGATCATGGGGTCGGACAACCTCGTGGATTTACCAAACTGGAAGCAACCTGAAAGAATATTACAGATGTGTACTATCGTTGTTTTTCCCCGCCGCAAAAATAATTTTCATCAAGCACCTATGGAAATCCGACAACAGGTTATTTATTTAAAAGATGCCCCCATTATTGACATTTCATCTACAACGATCCGCCATTTTCTCAGTGCTCGTCGCTCGATTAAATATCTGGTACCTCCAGAAGTAGAAAAGATTATTTTAGATAAGGGCCTATATCACAACCTACCTAAATAGTTTTTAATTAGTGAGTTAGATTTATATTTTTTATTTAAAAAAAGGCTTGATTTTAAGGTTTTAATGCATTACTTTTGCTCGAATTAGAGGCTGTCTCTTATACACATC
>CAZMEG010000410.1:0-3840 GCA_964565205.1 uncultured Cytophagia bacterium | reverse complement strand
GTTTATAATTTTTTTTAAGATAAAATAAAAAATCAAAAAATTTGAGAGATTTTTATTTTCGCTTTTGTCTATATATTCAGAGGTGTTTAAGTGGAGGTGGGGTATCCGGCTTCCTCTCTGGGGTGATTGCCCGGCCGGATCCAATGGTCGCTCGGTGTAATGGGAGACGCACCGGGCGGCCTTTTTTATTTAATATAGAGGCTCGGTATCCAATGAAAAAATCACTACCCTTCCAGTTCTTGTAACATGCGTAAATAGGAAACCACATCTTCACGGCTTAACATTCCCAGAACCTTGCTATCGGAAATGACCGGCAACTGGTTTACGCCATCTCTGTCCATAAAATCAAGAGCAGCCTGAAGTTCGGTTTGAGGTGTGACCGCTTTGACCTCTTTGAGGCTTGTCATGACTTTTTCAGCCGTGGTAGAGTTGCGCAAATTAGAAGGTACATTTTTAATATGGTGTAAGGTTATGAAACCCACTGCCTGACCATTTTTCTGCACGATAAAACAACGCTTTCCATGACCAAAAATATGTTGCTCGATGAGCTCTTGAATTGAAATATCATACGGAATAGAAATATAATTCGGGTTCATAGCCTGAGCTACGGTATGTCCACTTAACAGTCGTTGCACAAAAAGTTGCTGAATTTGCGCTGAGGCAGCCCCATCCAGAAACCATCCAATAAATACGATCCACAGGCCATTGAGAAAGTGCCCGATTAAAATTTGCCAGACCCCGAAAAAGATAAAAAGAAAAGCAATAAATCGTCCCACATTGGCTGCCATGATAGTCGCTTTACGCATGCTCTGAGTAACTCCCCAGAGAATAGCCCTTAACACACGACCACCATCAAGGGGGAACCCGGGGATCAAATTAAAAATAGCCAGGCCCAGATTTAAAAAGGCCAGATATTTAAACAGAGCAAAAGCCGGTGGAAAGTTATGCAGCCAGGGTTTTAATAAGCTAAACAGGATTCCAAGTAAAAAACTCACCACCGGACCTGCTATGGCTATAAAAAATTCAGCCGATGCTGTCGGGGATTCGGCTCCAATTTGAGCTACCCCTCCAAAAATAAACAGGGTAATTCGACGTACCGGAATTTTATAATATAGAGCCACCAGTGAATGTCCCAGTTCATGTAGCAAAACACTGCCAAAGAGCAAAATAGCTGTAATAGCTCCCAGGAGCCAGTAAACTGTACTCGACCATCCTTGAAATTCATTAGGATAGTAGCCGATGGCCAGAGTCCAGGTCATGAGACCAAAGATGAGAAACCATGAATAGTCCAGTCCAATTGGAATGCCAAATAAGCGTCCTAATGGAATTGAATGTTTAGTCATTTTTCTCCCTCCTGAATAAATTTACGTAAGGTATGTGGCCGCAGTGCGTGCACTTCCTTATTATAGAGCTTTTTATTTAGCTTATTTATTTTGATTCTTTGGTTGTGAATTGGCACTTTTAAATCCTCCTGCCGCTTCTCTTGTCTGTTGAATGACTTTTTCCAGAATTTTTTCAAAGTACTCCAGTTCTTGTTGAGCTAAACGCCAGTTGCCCTGCTCGGCTGGTTCGGCTACGCCGGGAATAGGTTTTGCTGCATAGCCTGTGTAAAATCCTGGAGCATAAACTCGATGCTTGAACCATTCGCGACCGGGTAAGCCTCTGGCTCCTAAAAGGGTTCGTTCGATTTGCATGAGTCTGTCATTTAAAGTAGAAGAAATTTGGCCACGCATCAGATTTTTGGATATTATTTGATTTAAAGAATCTGCCGCCTGTTTCCACAATTGCGCTTTGTTTATAACTTTGGTAAAATCCAGCGGTACAGATAAAAACTTTTTGTGCAGTGATTTATTTAAACTGTTAAGATGCCGAACGACGGTCTCGGCATAGTGAGCATAATCAAAAGGCAGGATATCTGCCTGGGCAAATCTCAAAACCGTGAGGCCAACAATTTTGCTCATGGTTTCGTGGTATTTGAAGGTGGGATCGCCCCAGCTTTTCATCCAGAAAAAGTTATCGAGGATAGAATGATACACCCCATAGCGCCCTCCAAAATTCATCATCAGTGAAGGTACCCCCACATGATGTAAAAAAGCCGTGTAATCAGAACCACTACCAAGGCGCCCGACTTTTGTGGAGGCGGTATCAGGTACTACTTTGCCCAGACGCTTATATTCTCTGGGATTCAAACGTTTCCACCATCGTTCAAATACGGTCATGCCGGTTGCCGGGTCGGTGATCTCCTTAACCACTTCCTGAATGAATTTATCCAGAGATGGGACGGCATTGGCGTTAAAATTTTGTCCGGACACCGCAGCATCAATATTAATGTAAATCACGGCATTTTGAGACAGGTCTTCCCTGTGTTCTTCAACCCATTCGGTAGAACCGATGAGACCGTATTCTTCGGCATCCCAATGGGCCAGAATAATCGTGCGTTTGGGATGCCAGCCATTTTTGAGTAACTGAGCCAAAGCCCTGCCCGTTTCCAGAACCACCGAGGTACCACTGTTGGGATCTACCGCACCATAGACCCAGGCATCATGGTGATTACCCACGATGACCTTCTTAGCAGGTTCTTCAATCCCCGGAATGGTCACGAGAACATCATAGATGGGGCGAATTTTATAGTCCATTTTTAATTGCATATGAATTTTTGCCGGACCCGGTCCCACATGGTATCGAAATGGTAAGCCGCCCTGCCAGGAGTTTTCGGGAACTTCAGGGCCGGCTAAAGATTGCAGAATCCTTCTGGCTTCCCCATAAGAAATGGGTGCCGTGGGGATATGAGGCATATTGGTAGCTTCTTCGGGTTTTAAACGCCGGGCATTTTTGTTGGCTGCCCACCCCGGAGTCAAAGGATCACCGGGATACTTGAAAAGATACTGCAAACTGCCCCGCTGGATGGCCTGTGAGGGCCGCAATGGACCATACGGGTAGATGTCGCCACGCATGTAGCCATCGTCGGCTGGATCGGAGTAAATAATCAAACCCGCAGCCCCGTGCTCTTCTGCTACCTGAGCTTTTACCCCGCGAAAACTTCCACCATAACGCACCAGAGCAATTTTCCCTCCAATATCAATACCCAGCTCTTCGAGTTTTTCGTAATCTTCAGGTAATCCACGATTCACATAAACTACCTGAGCCGTCACATTACCCGATGGTGAGTAAGCATTAAAAGGCATGACCGCGCGCTTATCATAAGAATCTTTGTCAAATCGCCAGGAGGGTTCCTGTAATTTGAACTCCAGGGTGTCAGGTTCGAGTAGAGCAATCTTAACCAGTTGTGGATAAGGAAGATAAGCCCAGTATTCCACGAGTTTTGCATCAAGTCCCCAGGCTCGATATTTTGACAAAATATATTCTGCGACGGCTTTACTCTGGGGACTCCCTGCAATGTGCGGCTCTTCGGTGAGCTTAAGTAAATAGCGTTTATTATTTAAAGCATTTGGTATAGCTAAAAACTGTTTTTCCAGTGCTCTTTGTATTTCAGCATTTTTTTCGGTAAAACCCGTAATCGGCTGGGCATTTAAGAGGGCGGAATAATAAATAATCAAAAGTAAACTTAATAGTCGTTTCATCCTCATCCTCCTGTTTTATTTATTATTTTGCGTTATTCATAAAGTTTGCAAAATGTAGAGTGAGTATATCGAACAACTATTTTATTCTCAATGATTTAATGGAGTACTGGAATGGTGGATTAATGGAAAAATTATTCAATCATCCAGTAATCCAGCACTGCAATACTCCCTAAGTTTATTTACCCTGAATAATTCATGAATTTGCTTTATTTTCATAATTATTAGCTTGATTATATTGGATTAACATAATCAAGAAATC
>CAZMEG010000409.1:0-3854 GCA_964565205.1 uncultured Cytophagia bacterium | reverse complement strand
TACGATTTTCGCGGGGGGTGCGGGTGTTATTGGAGGAGCCTTCCCGGGTTTTTCTGGAGGTGGGACCGGGACGCACCCTGAGTACTCTGGCGGGCATGTGTCAGGCTGAGTTACGTAAACAGGGCAATGAAGAGACCTTCAACCAGTTAATTGTACCTTCCCTTCGTCATCCGGATGTGGATCAGGACGATACGGTTTTCTTATTGAATACCCTGGGCAGATTATGGATGGCCGGTGTAGAGGTGGATTGGAATAAATTTTATGAAAATGAAAAACGACGTCGCATTCCATTACCTACGTATCCTTTTGAACGGCAACGCTACTGGGTAGAACGTCAAGTTGATGTGGATTCCCAGACGCCCAGTAAATCTATTATATTGACTAAAAAACCGGATATTTCAGATTGGTTTTATGTTCCTGTCTGGAAACAATCGATTTTATCTGAAAAATCCAGTGATAAAGAGGTACAGGATAATTCTTGTTGGCTGGTATTTGTAGACCAAAGTGAATTTGGAAAGAGATTAATTAAACAACTTAAAGATGACAATCAAAATGTAGTAACTGTGACCGCAGGAAGCGAGTTTAGTCGAAGTAAAAATCATACCTTTATTTTGGATCCTACGAATCGTGAAGATTATGAGAATTTATTAAAAGATCTGGCAGTTCAGGGGCTCGTACCCGATAAAATTTTACATCTCTGGGGTGTGACTTCTATGAATAACAAACCTGACAAATTTAAACTTCTGAATGAAACCCAGAACTTAGGTTTTTATAGTTTACTTTATTTAGCTCAGGCTTTTGGAAATCAAAATATGACAGACCCTGTAAACCTGCTTGTTATTACTAATGGTATGCAAAATGTTTTAGGGGAGGGCGTATACTTTCCCGAAAAGGCTACAATCTTGGGTCCCTGTAGAGTAATCCCCAAAGAATATTCCAACGTAAGTTGTCGAAGTGTGGATATTCAAATTTCTGAATTAGATAGTCCGGGGACAGATTGGTTAATTAAACAAATAATCCAGGAAGCTTCGGTAAATTCTACCGATGAAATAGTAGCCTATCGTAATCAGTTTCGCTGGGTTCAAACCTGGCAAACCGTTCATCTGAATAAAAAGGAAGATATTCCTCAGCGATTACGCAATAATGGTGTTTACTTAATTACTGGAGGTTTGGGAGGTATTGGATTATCTCTTGCCGAATATCTTGCGGAGACAGTATCAGCTAAGCTTGTCCTTACCGCACGATCCAGTTTACCGGCAAAAAAAGAGTGGGAAGACTGGTTAAATACGCATGACGATACGGATCGCACCAGTGAAAGAATTCGCAAAATTAAGAAATTAGAAGAGCTTGGAGCTGAAGTAATGATTGTACAAGCTGATATTACCAATTATGAACAAATGAAAAAAGCTGTAGAACAGGTACAAGAAAGATATGGTACGATCCACGGTGTGATTCATGCCGCAGGTATTGCAGGAGGGGGAGCGATTCAATTGAAATCATCCCAAACTGCCAGCGAAGTTTTAGCTCCTAAAGTGATAGGGACCAGTGTATTGACTTCGTTACTGGATATGAATAAGCTTGATTTTTTTATGCTTTGTTCATCTATTACCTCCATTCTCGGTGATTTTGGTCAAAGTGATTATTGTGCTGCCAATGCTTTTTTGGATGCTTTTGCCCAGTATAACGGTTTTAAAAATAAACCTTTCATTTTTGCCATTAACTGGGATGCTTGGGGGGATGTTGGAATGGCCGTCAACACGGAGGTGCCAAAAGATATTCTTGAACAACGCCTTGCGTCTTTGAAGGAAGGTATTCTATCATCAGAGGGAGTAGAGGCATTTGCAAGGGTGCTGGACTCTAATCATCATCAAGTTGTGGTTTCCACGCGCGATTGGTTGAAACGAATTGAGATGACAAAGGCTGTTTTGGAATCAAGAGATGGCAAAAGCACTTATAAAACCGCCGCAACTCGATTTGTTAAATCAGCACACTCACGCCCCAAGTTGGAAACCGAATATGTGGCACCTGAAAATGAAATCGAAGAATCTTTAGCAGAAATTTGGCAGGAGCTTTTCGGTATCGACAAAGTTGGCGTCCACGATAATTTCTTTGAGTTAGGGGGACACTCTCTCTTAGCCACAGGAGTTATCACCCGAATTCGAGATACATTCCAGGTAGAAATAAATCTGCAAAGCTTTTTTGATAAGCCTACCATTGCAGAATTATCTGAAATAATTCTTGAAAAACTGGTTGAACAGGAAGATAGTGAAACCCTAAATCAGATTCTAGCTGAAATTGAAAACGAAAGTCAGGAATAAAGTCATAATTACAAAGATAAATTATAGAGGACACCTAAAATGGACGATCTAGCTAAACGTATTGCATCACTTCCCCCTGAGAAACGGAAATTATTACTTAAGAAATTAAAAACAAAAACTGGGGGCGCTTCTACTATACCGAAGCAAAAACGTGACACTAATTTATTTCCGTTATCTTTTGCTCAGCAGAGGTTGTGGTTTCTGGAACAGTTAGAACCCAATACTTCCATTTATAACATCCCCATTGCTTTTCGTCTTACTGGTTCTTTACATGTGGAAGCTTTAAAACGTAGTCTCGATGAGATTATTCAACGTCATGAAGTGTTAAGAACAACTTTTACAACAGTGAATGGCCAACCAATGCAATTAATTGGCAACACAACCGAAATTTCTTTACCTTTAAAAGATATAAGCCATTTAAATCCTGTGGATCGCAACGCTGAATTTCAAAAACATGCCAAACAGGAAGCGGAACGGCCATTCAATTTAACCCATGGGCCTTTAATAAGAGCCTCTTTGCTTAAATTAAGCGACTCAGAACATATCTTTTTTCTAACGATTCATCATATCGTATTTGATGGATGGTCTACTGGAATATTATTAAATGAATTGAAAAATCATTATAAAAAATTTGCCAATCATGAAGAAATAAATTTGCCTGACTTACCTATTCAATATGCAGATTTTGCTGTCTGGCAAAGACAATGGTTGCAAGGTGAGGAGTTAGAGAAACAACTTTCATTCTGGAAGCAACAACTTTCCGGCGCTCCACAAATATTAGAACTTCCTTTAGATCGGCCCCGGCCTCCTGTTCAGACTTTTCCAGGGAATTCGATGTTTTTTAAGCTACCTCAAAAAATGTCTCAGATGATTAAGGCTTTAAGTAAGGAAGCAGGAACCACTTTGTTTATGACTCTATTAGCAGCATTTAAAGTTTTACTTTATCGTTATAGCGGTCAGGATGATATTGTAATTGGCTCACCAATTGCAAATCGCAATAGACCAGAAATAGAAAAGCTAATTGGGTATTTTGCTAATACGTTAGCTTTACGTACAGATTTAAGTGGTAAACCAACTTTCAGGCAATTACTGAATCAGGTAAAACAGGTAACGCTTAATGCTTATGAACATCAAGATTTACCTTTTGAAAAATTGGTGGAAGAATTACAACCCCAGCGGGATCTCAGTACCTCACCAATTTTCCAGGTGATGTTTATTTTACAAAATGCTCCTACGCATACTCTTGAATTTCCCGGTCTTATATTAAGCCCTCTGGCTGGTAATAATAACTCTTCCAGATTTGATTTAAGTCTTTATATGGGTGAAGGTGAAAATGGTTTAGTAGGGGTATTTGAATACAATACTGACTTATTTGATACGGTTACTATTAAACGGTTGGGAGTTCATTTTGAAACTTTGTTAAAGTCTATTGTCTCCAACCCTGATAAACCAATTACTGATTATACCATACTAACCCCCGGCGAGCGTTCACAATTATTGAGTGAGTGGGATGGGGGTGTTGCAAGAGAGGAGGAG
>CAZMEG010000408.1:0-3869 GCA_964565205.1 uncultured Cytophagia bacterium | reverse complement strand
GAGCAAAAATTCCCGAAAAAATGGATTCAGCCCGTCAATTACTTGCCGAGGACCGTTTAAATTCCGCTTTACAGGCCGGTCAGGCGCTTGAAAAAGAAATGGAAAAACTGGGAAAGAAAATGACCCGTTTGCGGGAGAAATTTGCTGAAACCGAAGCCGAAAAGTTAGACCTGGCTTTGAACCAAACACAAAGATTGCGGGAAAACCTGGAAAACTTGCAACGAGAAACTCTGGAGAAAGGCCAGGTGGGGGCGCGCAATAATCCTGACGCCAAACAAACGGGTCGACGGCGATTGCCTCAAAATCAGGGATTTGATTTAGGAGAAGGGGGGCCTCCACCAAAACTCACTCCGGAGCAGGCACAACGCTGGCGCGAAGAACTTTATCGCACTTTAAATGATTTACAAAATATTCAGAACATCGTGAAAGTGGATACTTCGCTTTCACGCGATATCAATGATATTTCCCGGCAAATAAACGGGATTGTTCGCAATTTTGGCGGTGGGGATCCCAACAAATTATCCTTGATTGAAAAAGGTGTCCTTACCCCGCTTAAGAATTTCGAAGCAGAACTGGCCCAAAAATTAGAACTGCTCGACAGTAAAGAAAAATTGTTCATGGCCCGGGAAGAAAAAATCCCTCCCGGATATGAAACCCTGGTTCAGAAATATTATGAAGCTATCTCGGAAACCGGGAAAAACAAATGAAAAATATAAAACAAATTTAAAATGCTGGAATTTTTGTTAAAATATAGTCCGGTTGTCTTCAGTAACGGACAGATCGGGTTTCGTTTTCTTCCGTCATTGATTGCCATCGTGGCGATTTTATCCCTCTTTACAGTCATCCTGTTACTGGCTTATCGGAAAACCACTCTGGAAATGAGTCACTTTTTTAAAACCAGTTTGATTGTTTTGAAATTTATCGTCTTAGGGTTACTGCTGGTTATGCTTTTTGAACCGGTAATTCATGTCTCAACGGTTATTCCCCAGAAGAGTTCCATCATTTTACTGCTGGATGATTCAAAAAGCATGAGCATACGTGATGGCAGCAATAAGCAATCACGCCTTCAGATAGTCCAAAAATTATTATTAGATAAAGACATTTCTCTGTTAGAAAAATTAAAAAAGAATTTCAAGGTTTACCTTTATAAATTTTCTTCTGAAACTAAAAAAATTACCACTCCTCAACAGGTAAGCGGTCTGGGCAAATCCACAGATCTGGCGGGCAGTTTAAAATTTGCTGCTTCCCTGGCCGAACATGGAACCGTATCGGCGGTGGTATTGATCTCAGACGGAGGCAATAATAGCAATCAAGATCCTCTTCAGGTGGCTACTTACTTTAGTAGTCGCAAATTACCGATTTATACCATAGGTGTGGGAAAAAAGAATATGCGCGATTTACAATTGACCAAAGTTTCTGCCAATCAGTCTGTGGTTGAGAATTCAGTTGTGGAAATTTCGACTTTGATTAATAACTCCGGTTACAACGATGAGTCTGTTGAGCTGGAACTGCGTGAGGATGATACTATCATTAAGAAACAAAAGGTTACCCTTAAAGGAAGTGCCACCCGGGCATTTTTGAAATTTTCACCTCAAAAAAAAGGCTTTGTGCGGTACAGCTTGGGTATCGTTCCTTTTAAAGATGAAGTGGTTACCGAAAACAATAGCAAAAGTTTTCTCATAGACAATCGCAATAAGACGGCCCGCGTACTTTATATTGAAGGTTACCCGCGTCCAGAATTTAAATTTATTCGTCGTGCTATGGATGGCGATGAGAACATCGAACTGGTCTCTTTGCTTCGTACCGGGCCTGACAAATTTTATCGCCAGGGCATTCGGTCTCCTGACGAGTTAAAACAGGGGTATCCAAAAACTCAAAAAGAGCTTTTTCAATATGATGCTATTATTTTTGGCAGTATCGAGGCCAGTTTCTTTACTCCCCAACAATTGCAAAATACTCTGGAATTTGTAGCGCGACGCGGAGGGGGCTTCTTAATGCTGGGTGGGGGACTTTCTTTTGCCCAGGGTAAGTATCAGGGCACCCCCATTGAAAAGATGCTACCTGTAGAGTTACCAGCCACAAATGGCCAATCCTTTGAGGCGCCGGGGACATTTCGAGATCGATTTAAATTGCAACTAACGCCAGAAGGATTGCGTCACCCCATCATGCAACTCTCCACCGATGAAGCTTCTAATCGAGAAATCTGGGAAAGTTTACCGGATCTGGAAGGATATAATCCTCTCGGCCCTGCGAAACCCGGTGCCACGGTACTGGCCATTCACCCCTTGAGCGATGTCAATAACCCCAAAATTATTCTGGCCGTGCAAAAATATGGAGCCGGCCGAACCATGGTTTTTGCCTCCTCCACCTCCTGGAACTGGCAGATGCAGATGCCCCATGAAGACTTGAGCCATGAAAAATTCTGGCGCCAGACCCTGCGGTGGTTGGCTCTCTCGGCACCGGAACCCATTCAATTACATGTGGACAAAGACACCTATCAGCCGGGGGAGCAGGTCACCATTAAAGTGGATTTGCGGGACAGTACATTCAATGCCATCGAAGATGGAAAAATCAAAGGGCAAATTACCACGCCTTCTGGTGAAATTATTGAAGTGCCTTTTGACTGGTCTTCCAACGGCAAGGTAGAATATATGTCGGCTTTTCATCCGGTTGAAGAAGGCCTGTATTTTGTCGACATCTCGGCTTATTCTGCCAGAGATGAATTTCTGGGGACCTCCCGAACTGCTTTTTTTGTGAAGGAATCTAACCTGGAATACAACAACGCCTATTTACAGGAACCTTTATTAAAACGCATTGCCGAAATCAGCAGAGGCAAATATTTTCATGAATTTGAAGCCAATTATCTTGCCGATGAGATCTCCGTGCGTGAAACCACCTACTCCAAGATGGTAGAGTATGATCTGTGGGACATGCCTCTGTGGTTTGTTCTGATTGTTTTGTTGCTGTCCATCGAGTGGTTCGTACGGCGGAATAAGGGGTTGTCTTGATGGGAGATGGGAGATGATAGATGGAAAATGGTAAATGGAATAATGGAGTGCTGGAATGTTGGATTAATGGGAAAATTATTCAATAATCCAGTACTCCCACACTCCTCCTTAAGCTTTATTAAATACAAGGAATTGAGAAAAGTGTTATGAAGATTAAAATTACACTCCTGATTTTTATATTGATATACCCTTTGGTTGTTTTCACTCAGGGTAATTTACAGTTCGGTGAGCGCTATGCTATAATTCTGGGTGGTATTGGGGGGCAGAAGGAATTTACCCAGAAATATTTTCAACAGACGCAGCGCATGTACCATCTGCTGGTGAAAAATCTTTCTTACAATCCAGACAACATTTATTATCTATTTGAAGATCCCAATCTGGACCCGGAAAAAATTCAGTACCAGATTACGGCGGAAAATATTCGCAGGGTTTTTGGTGAGCTTTCCCGGCGTATGAAAGCCGAAGATCAGTTGTTTGTTTTCATGGTAGGGCACGGTACTTATGACGGAGAATGGAGCAAATTTAACATCGTCGGTCCCGATCTACGCGATCTGGATTTTGCCCAATTAATCGAAACCCTGCCCAGTCAAAAAATTGTTCTTGTGAACACCGCCAGTGCCAGTGGTCCTTTTATTCAAAAGCTGAGCGGTAAAAATCGGGTTATTATTACAGCAACCAAAAGTGGCCGGGAGTATTACGAAACCACTTTTGCCGATTTCTTCCTGGAGGCTTTGACCACTGAAGAGGCTGATGTGAACAAAGACAAGCGCATTTCAGTCCTGGAAGCCTTCAATTACGCCCGGAGTCGTCAGAAAGCCTGGTATGATGAAAATCGCCAGTTAAAAGCGGAACATCCATTAC
>CAZMEG010000407.1:0-3877 GCA_964565205.1 uncultured Cytophagia bacterium | reverse complement strand
AAAACCTTTTTTCAAGTTTTGGATCTTTTATTTGTAATTTAAGCATACTATATATTCCTTTATTTTATTATCCCGCTGCCTTCTCGAATGACAATTTCCTGGCCCCCCTGAATATTTTGTAAAGAATCTACTATACCAGAGGGCCAGTAAACCGTCAATTCGTCCAGTTGTTTTCGATCACCCAGTCCAAATGTAAGGGTGAGTTCATTTTGAGACAAATAGGTGCTACCGGTTTTCACATATTGCGGCAGGGTCTTATTGCCCAATTTGGCCACTACCTTTGCACCGATGCCATCCCGATTGCTTTTGGTGCCCTGCAGCCTGACTCGCAAATAATTCCCCAGTTGCTCTCGCTGTTGAGGAATGGCTTCATTACGTAACAGCATTGGCGGACCATTATTGACGGAAACAAGAATATCCAGATCACCATCACGATCGTAGTCGCCATAAACGGCCCCACGTCCCACGATTGGAATAGTAAAAGGTTCGCCGATTTTGTGACCGATTTCCTCAAAACGACCGTTGCCCAGGTTGTTATAAAAAAGGCATGGCTGTTTGAATGTGACCGCCTGCTGCACCTCCTCAATTTCCGGTTGCACATGTCCATTGACAGCAAAAAGATCCAGATCAAAATCGTAATCATAATCAAACAGGAAGAGACCGAACGTGAGATAAAGCAGGCTGGCATTACCTACCTGGGAAATGGCTGCCCTATCAATGTAGGAACCATGCCCCAGGTCCCGATATACACCAATCATTTCATTGGAAAAATTACCAACAAAAATGGTTTCCTCACCGGTTTCATCCACCACCCCAACATCGATCCCCATGCCAGCCCGTGCTTTACCGCTTTCATCCAGTGCCATGCCAGAAATAAGACCTATTTCTGAGAAAGTCACTTTCCCATTGGGTCCCGGACCATTGTTGCGATAAAGAAAATCGGGCTGAGTATCATTAGCCACGGCAAAATCTGGCCAGCCATCGTCGTTGAAATCCAGCAGGGCAACACCCAGGGATTTCCCCTCTTCATTATACACTCCTGAGGAAACCGTGACATCCTCAAAGGTACCATCCCCCCGGTTGTGGTAGAGTCGCGAAGGTTCACCGGTGTAAATTTCCGGAGTACAGTAAGCTTTGGTTTTGCCATCCAGAGTACACCAGAGATCGGTTTCTTCCGACCATTTTACATAATTGCAAACATACAGGTCCAGGAAGCCATCTTTGTCGTAATCGAAAAACATCGCCGAAGTACTCCAGGCTGGATCGCCAACTCCCGCCTGTTCGGTTATGTCGGTAAATTTGCCACCATCATTGCGGAAAAATTTATTGGGCCCCACGGCAGTGATCAAAAGGTCGGTATCGCCATCATTATCGTAATCGGCTGCGGCCATCCCCATACCGTAGATGGGTACCGCCAGGCCTACCTGCTTTGTAACATCTTCAAAAGTTCCGTCACCGCGATTACGATACAGGGCCAGGGTAGGTTCGGTTTTGCCGGGATGACTGGGCCAGTTCTTACCATTGACCAGCAGAATATCGAGCCAGCCATCACTGTCATAGTCCAGAAAGCCACATCCTGAGCCAGCCATCTCCGGGAAATATTTTTTCCCGTATGCGCCGTTGTAATGCACAAAATCAATCCCGGCCTGTCTGGTTACATCGGTAAATTTGAACAGAGCGATTTTACCATTGGTGGATGCCTGTTTGAGATCGTTGTGGTTTTGTTCGGATGAACTACAGGCCAGTAACCACATACTCACAAATAGTAAAATTTTTCGTGCTCTGAAAAGTAACGGTTTTGATTGGTTGTGTTTACGCTTCATTTTCTATCTCGATTTTCAATTGAAGGTTTTTGTTTTTTGAATTATTAAACTCCACCCAGATGGACTGGTGTTGTTCCCACATTTTGTTTGAATGAAAAGTACACCGACTCCGATTTAATGTTACATTTTTTATTCGCTTATTATTAGAAAGAATCAAACCTAAAACAAATTTAAAATTTGCCATGGCATTTTCAACTAAAACTTCATAAAAATTCCTTTCACAAGAAATTAAAACATTAAGAAAATGCTGACCGATGCGGAGCTTTTTCACACTTAGATGTTGCCAGTTGGAAGGTAAGTGGGGAAGGATGGATATTTCACTTTCTGGTACCCGTGGTCTTATTCCCAGAACGTGGTGTATCAGAGGCCAGTGTAATCCGTAAGAGCCCCATACCTGAAGAAAATTGGGTTTCCACAAGGGATATTCATTGATCGGATATGGTGGGGCAAACTCTGGTAAGGCGCCAGGCAATTCCACCTCCACATGACGGGCAATTTTTTTAATATACTCGATACTCTGGTTAATGCGACCATAATTAGCTTCGGCGATTGCCATAATCCCGGTAGTGATGGTCATGGGGGTGTATTTACGCAACCAGGTCGGATGCCCGTATCCCCAGGTGGTGTTAAAATCGGCCTGTTCAAGACGTTGGAAGCTGCGCCAGGCTTTTTCGGGTGGGGCTACACAGCTTTCCATGGGCACCGGGGAACCAAACGGCTCCAGCGGTTCCATAGCGTCTGTGGAAATCGAATGCGCGTAAAGACCAAAATTTTCCAACCAGAAATATCGATTAATGCTTTCCTTAATAATATAGGAAAGATTTTCAGCGCTTTTAGCAGTAGTCGTGTCTTTTAAATAATGCGCCATGTGTGTGAGTGCTTGAAACGCCTGCACACAATAACAGGCCACATCCAGGCGTTTGGGTCCCCAGTCCGGCTCTTCATCGTTCCCATACCCCAGAGGCAGGCCATCCGAATCCATTTGCGTGCCAGCCAGCCAATCGAGTAATCCGGTTTTTATTACAGGGTAAAGTTTACGCAGGAATAGATCATCACCACTCCATAACCAGGTCAGATAAACGGAATAAGCAAACTGGGCCGTTTCACTGGTATTGCCCGGATCCTGATTGAAGCCAAAATATACAGTACCATCCGGAGCAATTTCGTGCACGATTTTACCACTCCTCTGATTAACCTCCTGACTTCTTTTTGCTACGAGTAAAAGATGCTCCTTTGCCAGTTCAAATTGCCCAACCGTTAACAGGGCAGGAATGGTAAAGGCTCCATCATTAGCGAACCACCAGGGGTAGTCCGGATAGCCGGCCACAATACCCCGTCCCAGATCAGGTATTTCGAGTGTAGCCATACGCAGATTTATTTTATTGAAGGAAAAAGCCTTGTTAAGTTGCTCATCCGGGGTCTTTAGTTGTGAATAAGTAAGAATCTTTTCGTAATCATCTTTCTTGGTAACCAATAGCGTGTCATAATTCTGAATTAACTTTTGCGCATTCATCAGGGCCTCTTCTTTCGACAATAAACTCCCTGCTATGGCAAGAGTCAAAGTTTTTTCTTCCATAGGAGAAAAAAGCAAGGTAAACTTTAATTGTCCCACCATCACCGCACTTTCTTCCTCATGAAATTCACAATATTCTACAAAACTCCTTGCTGGTAATCGTTCAAATCGCTGCGGGGCAGGATCAACCATCACTGCTACATATCGATGATATTCGGGCACCTGGATTACATAAAGATTTTCGCTTGAAATTTCTACCTGGGAATTGAAGATGAAAAAATGAGCATTCTTTTGCTTTTCTTGAGGGTTCCGACACCATGGGTAACAAAGAATCGGGTGCACACATATTTTCAGAAGCACGCAAATGTTTTGCTGTTGTGGACTCAAATTTTTAATGTGCCAGTTAAAAATGCCTCCGGGGATACCGTCAGGAACAAATTCGGTACGTCGGATAAACAATTGTTGTGAAGAAAGATCGTGGTCAAATTGTACTTTCTCGGGGAAACGATAGAATTGACTGGCCGGCGGCAAAGGCTCCCCC
>CAZMEG010000406.1:0-3877 GCA_964565205.1 uncultured Cytophagia bacterium | reverse complement strand
TAAATAGCTAAGCAAAACGCCCAGACAAAAGAGTGCCTTTTTCATCTAAGCTCCGCTTTTTTCTAATATTGAGCTCCAAAGGTTACATAAAACCGACGGTCACGAATGCTCAGTCCCTGTAAAACTACATCATTATCATTGAGTAGATTCCGGCCACTAAAATTTGCAAAAAATTTAAATTTACCTATCTCAAAGGTTTTACTTATATGCAGGTCTAAATTCATATAATCGGGTAAAATTACCTGGGAGAATTCTCCTTTCAGGGAACGAATCCATCCCACCTGTTCGCCTTCTTTAAACCAGTGTAATTGAAAGGCATAGCCGGCATGATCTATATTAAAATTCACCGTACGTTTAATCTCAGAGCGAAAAGGAAAGGCCGATCTATCCGAGATATCGTATCTTGAAAGTCCCACATCCACAGTAACTTTTTTTCTGAATAAAAAGAGGCTAAATTTTGATTCAAATCCGGAAATCCGGGCATCTTGAACATTATCATAAAAGGCAATAGGTATTCCAGGGGTTGTAAACAGACGGAATTTATTGTCATAGTTATTAACAAAATAGGTACCGGTAAACTGCCAGCCATACAAACTTGGATGATTTCGAATATTTTTAGTAATGATGGTGCCAATTTCAATACTGCTATTTTTTTCAGGATTTAAATTGGGCTGATTGGCCCGATTGGTTAAAATCAGTGGGGAACTGACCTGCTGAAAAAGGGTTGGAAACTTAACATTGGACCCAAAATTTAAAAAGCTTTTTATGTGCAGATCATTTTTAAAGCCTGTCATGTTAACGGAAAATTTTACCGTGGTTTCATCCCAGTCATTATTATTAAAGATTCCGGGTGGCAAAGCTGAGCTTTCCAGGGTACCACGGACCGTACTTTTGTTCTGATCATCCCGCACACGATCATAGCGAACACTTACATCGAAATCGAGTGTTTGCATAAACTCAGAATCGGTTTCTCCATGTATTTTAGCTATGCCCACCAGACCATGATGTTGCCGTGTAATTAGCGAGCTTTCGAGTCCAAGAGGTTGTTCCTCAAAATTGACCCGACGATCTAACAGATCGAGTCGGGCATTCTGGTATTGATAGGAGATTAAAAAATCATTATGACCCAGGCTGAAGCGTTTCTCTACTTCAACAAAAAAGGCTCGGTCTTCAATATCGCGATTTAACGATCCTATGCCACTGGCCAAAAATTGCTCCTCTTCCAGTCGCTTATATGATACAGAAAGATCTACATCTTTAATCGAAGCGATATCCCCTGTATATTTTGTGCTAAACAATTGATTAAAATTATTCAGACTTTCGACATCCCGCTGATTGGTATAATCCAGGGAAGTATAAATCCACATGAAACCCAGAGAATTAGCCGGGCTACCGTCCGGGTTTTCTTTAAAACTATAATTGAGGTTTGCTGTATGATGCAAGGAGGAATTTTTTAATAAACCCTGATCCTCTGGTAAATCCACAAATGTTCTTTGAAATCCACCCCGTTTGTAACTGTAAGACCCATGAAATTTGCCAAACTTTCGATATAAATGCAGACCAAAATTCCCCGAACGATATGTACCGAGTCTTTGCTGCACCCGTACGGTGTAATCCTGCTGCATTTTGGGGACAATATTTATGACCCCGGAAAACGCCTCGGGACCGTACAGGGCTGTATTGCTACCTTTGATTATCTCAAACCGATCGATGTCTTCGAGATCAATGAGGGAAAGGTCAAAAATGTTATCATAGCTATTGTTTAATTTGACGCCATTGTATAAAACCACAACTTCATCTGGATTTCCACCACGAATAGAGACGGTTTTTTTCCCGCTTAATTCTTCTTCTAACTGGATACTGTGATCATTCCGTAAAAGGTCGCCTGCATCCACGTAACCGCGAATTTCAAAGTTTCGAGCCTCCATTACCGAGACGATCTGGGGTAAATCCTTTTCGATTTCCATATGCCGTAATCCCCGTTCTTCAATCTCGACGCCCTGTAAAGGAATCACTCTTGGTTGCAGGTAAATGTTTTTCACATTTCGCAAAGAATCCAGGGGGATTTCGGTAATTTCATAAGCAATATGCTGAAAAACCACCACCATCTCAGAACTTGGGTTTTGGATTTTAAGATAAAATTTACCGGTGTAATCGGTGCTGGTTCCAATCGTGGTACCTTTAATGTAAACGTTGACACCCCGCAATTCCTGGTAGGTATTCATATCTTTGACAATGCCCCCGATGATGATTTCCTGGGCAGAAATATTTCCTGCAAGCCAGGTGATTACCAACAATATAAAGATGACTCTTGCCCTGCGGTACATTGTATTCTCCTGTATCATTTAATATCAATTTGTTGAAATTGATTTTGCCACACGGAATCCAACATCAATTTGCTCAACTAAATCAGGCCCACGGCGGATGTGACCTCGCCTGGCAGAGCGGCAAAATCGTGCCCCGGTGAACCAGCTTCCACCACGCC
Source organism: uncultured Cytophagia bacterium (assembly GCA_964565205.1). GTDB lineage: Bacteria > Zhuqueibacterota > Zhuqueibacteria > Oceanimicrobiales > CAZMEG01 > CAZMEG01. The sequence continues at coordinate 1,392 of CAZMEG010000406.1, read as the reverse complement.
ATACTACTCTATCGTCATCACTCACATCGTTTAAAAGGGGCTCACGGGGTCCAGGACCAGATGGATTATTAGAAGGGCTCTGCATATAAAAATCAGAAGCGTAAATATCGTGAACAAATTCTGCCACATTACCGGCCATATCAAATAAACCAAAAGGATTGGGAGGAAATTGACCTACCGGTGCCAAGTCTGGAAAAATATCCCGACCCTCTGTACCACGATAGTTGGCTAAATCATGACTGAGAGTTCCATCCTGTGTACCATACTCTAATTGTTGTCCACCGCGACTGGCTTTTTCCCATTCAGCTTCGGTAGGCAGGCGTAATCCATAAAAATCACAGAAAGCCACAGCCCCGTACCAGGAAACTCGAATCACGGGGTAATCTTCAAAACCGTCTTTCACTTTAAATGTTCCATCGATAAATTCAATAAATTCGCTTGGAAAGTTCTGGCCGGCCTGAATTAAAAGATAGGCTGTGAAAGGGAACCGACCCTTGGTACCGATTATTAAATTCGATTCAACAATAATAGCCCCATTTCCCAGGGCTTGATTTAAGAAATCCACATATTGGTTGTTGGTGATTTCAAATTTAGAGATTAAAAAAGGATCGACAAAAACTTCATGGGCTGGCTTTTCATCTGCATATCGACTGGTATCATCTCCCATGATGAATGTGCCGCCTGGAATTTTCACCATCTGAAACTCACTTTCGATAGTCTCAGAAGGCGATGCCACAATCTCAAGAATAGAATTTTCAATAACATCCTGAAAACTTCCTTCAATCATAACAAATCCCGTGGCCCCTGCATTAGATTGAAACAAACCTTTACTATCAATACTTCCCATCTCGGGTTTATTTACCTTCCACTGGACTTGATCCGTAACTATTTCCTGAACTCGATCAGGATAGGTGGCTATGGCTTTAAATTGGATAGATTCTCCACTTAATAATTTTGTTCGCATGGGTAAAATTGAAAATATTTCGGCACGTTTGGTAACCTCGATCACCACCGACGCCACCTGCCCCTGAAACTGCGCAGTTACCGTTTCTTTACCTGTAGCCTCTGCATTTGTAATAAATTTCCCACTCTTGGTAATTTTCCCCGCAAGGCCCGGTGAATTTGACCAGATGGCTTCTTTGGTTACATCTTTTGTGGTGCCATCTTTGAGCTGGGCGATAGCTTTAAGTTGCAGAATACCACCCGCATAAATTTTAAATTTCTCTGCTTCGATTTTTAAAGATGAAGGCGTTTGTTCCGGGGCTGTCGGATTATTTCTACATTGGTTTAAACAAAAAAATAAAATAAATAGCCAATAAACTGAAATCCCTGGCAGGTGTTTGATTAATTTGGACATAATCTTTAATCTATTAATATCCATAATTTAATTAT
>CAZMEG010000405.1:0-3882 GCA_964565205.1 uncultured Cytophagia bacterium | reverse complement strand
AAAACCCCTCCTAACAGAGGGGTTCAAAGTACGCCCGGGAGGATTCGAACCCCCAACCTTTTGGTCCGTAGCCAAACGCTCTGTCCAGTTGAGCTACGGGCGCACGTAATGTCTCTGGCTGCGGGACGAGGATTCGAACCCCGGCTACCTGGGCCAGAACCAGGCGTCCTACCGCTAGACGATCCCGCAAGACACATTTCAAAGTTCCACCGACAATGTTGAATAAAACACCATTGTCAAATGAGACTCCAAATTTAAGAATCTAATTTTGACTTGTCAAATTTTAATCATCTGCCCAAGCGGTTTTCTTTTTAGTTTAGACAAGTCTTGTTTTCCCTTTATTTTTTGTAATAAAACCTTAAAAAAGTTCCCAGACCCAAGGCATAGGCAAGAATAAATAGCCACCAGGGATAATATTGAGGTACAGCACCATGAATTACTTTTCCTGTTTCCCAGAAAAAGCTGATCAGGATTAGGAGAGCGCAAATAATTTCTACCAGCCACAGATTTTTGCTGAATAAAGGGCCTTCAAACTTTTCCGGATGCTTCCACAGCAAAATTGTTACCAGAATAAAGCCCAGGCTAACCAGTGCAGGTGCCAGCCAGGGACCCACCCAGGGTGCTGGAATCAAAAATAAAATATCCCATTCCAGCCAGTATGACGGCCAGTTGAGTAAAACTTTTAACCAGATGTAGTAAAATAAATCCCATACGCCAAAAATGTAAATGAACACAATAAATCGCTGCCGAAAACGATCAGAAAAAAAGGTGGCGGCAAACCAGAGCATAATAATGGTAGAAATTTCCCGTCCCAGCTCCACAACCGCCACATGTGTGGGAATGATAACTAATGGGAAATGAAAGCCATTCGGGTAATACAAAAGTCGCAGATAGACGACCACGGCGGCTTCCAAAAATCCCATGGCCATGGCAAAAATACCATAGTTTATTAAAGTGCTCCAGCTAAAACGATAATTTGAAGCCATACCCCCTCCACCTGGTTTTTTAATAAATCTACAAAAGTTTGCAAGGTAGCTCAATAATTAGCTTGCAACTATGAAAGGGAATCAATAATTTTAGATATGGTTTTCAGTAACAAGTGTCCCTGTTCTGGTCGTCTTTTTATTTATTTGGTGCTTTTACCTGTGCTTGCCAATGCTGCTGTCTGGCAAAAGATGACCGGACAATATGCTTCGGTTGAATTTCAAAAACCTTATTTTGCGCTTGCCCAAAATATTTTATTCATTGCTGATCAGGAACTTCCGCGGCTGGCTCAGATTCATGGACTCGATTCAACAGCCTTAAACCAGTTACCTAAAGCACGTATTATTTTAACGGACAAGCCGGATGTCAGCAATGGCTTTGCGCTGGGCAATACCGTTGTCATTTATGCCTTGTCTTCCATGTACATGCTTTATTGGACTGAAGAAGCACCATGGTATTACACCGTATTAACTCATGAGCTGGCCCATTGGGTGAGTTTTAAAGCATTGCAACGCAAATTAAATAAATTGGGCATGATCGCCAACCTGACGGTACCCCGCTGGTTTTTCGAAGGGGTCGCTCAATATTGCGCCGAAACCTGGAATCTTTATCGTGGCGATCAATTCATACGCCAGGCATTGCTTTATGGTGATCTAAATTACACAGCGCTTAAAAATTTGGATAACGGGCGTCTGCTCTATGCTTCTGCCAATGGCTTTATCCGTTTTTTAGTCAACCAATATGGCGACTCATCATTAGTCCGCTTATTTGGCTATAAGAAAAATGGCTGGTATTTTGATTTTGAGAAAGCCTTTAAAGCAGTGTACAGAAAATCACCTTCTGTTTTATTTAAGGAGTTTATTCGCCATTCGGTGCTTTATTATGGCAGTTATTTAAGCCAAATACCGGAACATTCTTTTAGAGAGGTATTTGCTGATGGTTTGATGGATGATGTGCATCAGATTATCTGGTTGTCTCAGAAAGATTCACTTTTTCTGCTAGTTGGCAGAGAAAAGAGCCACCACCAGTTTTTGACTTTGAAGCTAATCCATTTGCAAAAAGGAGAGGTTCAATCCGAAAAAGTTTTGACCAATCATTTAGGCACCAGAGTTGTCATCAGTCCTGATCGGCAACTGGTGGCTTTTGGGAAACCCGTTTATGGGATTAAAGAAGATCAGGTCGATTTAAAATTCGAATGGCAGATTGTAAACCTGAAATCCTTCGAGCGTGTAAAAATTCCAGCTACTTACCGGTCCAGATATGGATCCTTCGATTTTAATAATAACTTTTATCTGGCAGAAATACAAGGTACAGGTTCGCAAATTCATCGCTTTTCATTAGTAAATGGATTGCAAAAATCCTGGTTGTCTTTTGCAAATACGGCTGTGGGACCGCTAACGATTAATGCTCAAAACAAGCTGTTTGTAATTGCAGAAAAACAAGGACGCAGATTCTTACACCGTTGGCAAAATGGACAGCTCGATTCTTTGTTAACCGGTATTATGCTGGTGGATGCGAAATTCATGGATACGGATCATTTGGCCCTGAATATGGTACAGGGAGACCATCTTGAACTTGCAATTTTTGATCTTGCCGAAGAGAAAATGGTTGGCGGTCTGATGGATCAATTTGAATATTATATTTCTGACGTGGATTCTACAAAAAGAAATTTGCTTACTCTTCGGTTTGAGGCAGATGGCCTGCGCCATTTTTATTCTATTCCTTATGATTCTCTAAAGCCTTTGAGTGAAAATAATTTTAGTAAAAACCGCTACGGTAGCTGGCAAGGGAAAGCACCAGTAACAAAGGATTCGCTTTTTACCCGTAAGCAATTTCATTTCAGAAAGAAAGAATTCAAACTAAGTCGGAAGCGATTTCCATTCTTCCCCATGGAGAATGTTCTTACTGCCGCTTTACCATATTATGATTTGCAGAATGGTGTTGGGCTCACGGGAGCCATTGCCTGGTTGGAAGCTCTGCAACGCCAGATGTTGATCGGTGCGTTTTACATTATGCCTCGAAAAATGGATAAGTCTTTGTATTCCTTAACGCATATCCTAAAGATTTTTAATATGGAATTAACCAGCGGAATTTACCACGGCCCGGTCATTTTTGCTTTTAAAGATCAGGAATGGCTGTATCTGGTTCAGGAAAATTATTATTTAATGCTGAAAAAATACCTCTTCCCTTTTAAAGCAAGCCGCTGGCAAATGTCGGCCGCAGGAAGGTATCAATATTTTAAGCACCGTTTTATTGAGAAGCAGCCGGGGTATCCTTCTGCGTTTCGATACCAGGGTCCGGGTTTCAATTTAAGTTTAACTTACAATTTACCCAGCCGTCGGGGCTTGGCTTTCCCTGTGCGTTATTTTAATGTGCAGGCACAAATTTTTCAGACAGTACAATCGGATTACTCTTTTAAAATAACAGAAGGAGATCTAACCTGGGGTAGCGAACTATTCTCTGATAAGCTTGCAATATGGCAGCGGGTGACCTATCTGGGCCAAAGCGGTCATTTGCCACCTTTGAAAACCGTAGGGCTGGATCGTTTTTATCAGCTTGAGATTCCGAGGGATTACACCTACACACGAACGGTCCGTGGATTTAATGAAGATCGCCTAACCAATCAGCTGTGGTGGAGTTCAACTGAAATGCGCTACCTGATGGAAGAACGGACTCCTTACAAATTACTTTTTATTCCAGTTAATCTGCTTTCGGTCGATACTTTTTTTGATTATGCCAGACTCGGGCGTAAAACCATAACCGAAATTTCATCCTTTGGATTACAAATTTCCATGGGTGAAAAAACTGCCCGATTCAGTGCTGGTGTGGCCCGATCTTTTACCGATTGGCATGATGGTCAAACTAGTTATTTTTTACGTTTGGAGGTTCTGGTGGGAA
>CAZMEG010000404.1:2164-3884 GCA_964565205.1 uncultured Cytophagia bacterium | reverse complement strand
TGGTTCTGGCGGATGACGATATCATTCAGTTTGACCAGAGCAAATCTATGGCCATCGTTATTGATTCAGATAATGTGGGCCGGGGAAGGCGAGTAGCCAGGAGTATCGGGGAATGGTCGCCGGTGGGTCGGCTGGGGGTAGCTGTGCTGGAAACGCCGGGCCATGCGGTCGATGGTGTGGACAACGACGGAGACGGTCTTATCGATGAAAGTCGAGACGACGGCATTGACAATGATGGTGACTGGAATGCGGAAACAGATGATGTAGGTGCCGATGGAGTGGCCAACACCGGAGATGAAGGAGAAAATGATGGAAAACCTACACCCGGTGAGCCTAATTATGATGCGCTGGATGTGCACGAATCGGATCAGATAGGGGTAACAAGTTTTGCGGCATTTTCTCGGAATGGTATCGCTCTCAATAATGATCAGGCACTCTGGGAGGCATTAACACCGGGTCGATTCGATCAAACCCAGGGTGCCAATCAATTTATTCTCGGGAGTGGTTATTTTTCACTTTCACCAGGGGAAACACAACGATTTTCAGTTGTTATTTTTGTCAGCGTCAATGAAATGGATCAATCTTATAATGAGGCGGTAATACAGCAAATTTATGCGGATAATTATAGATACCCATTAGCGCCTCCTCGACCAGAGGTTAGGGCCGTCCCTCTGAACAAAAGTGTAACCTTGTACTGGGATAACCGGGCGGAGCAGGCTCCGGATTTCGAAGGCTATAAAATTTACAAAAGTACCGACCCTGGATTCAACGATGTGTTTACCGTAACAAATGACCGCGGTATTGTTATTTACAGCAAACCGGTGGTTACTCTGGATCGAAAAAACAATATCAAAGATTTATTTCCAGTACAATCAAATGGCTTTCGTTATTTTCTTGGTAAAAATACAGGTCTGAAACACTGGTGGACCGATATTAATGTTCAAAATGGTAAAACCTATTACTATGCGGTGGTTGCCTTTGATCACGGTGATCCTGCGCAGCTTATTTTTCCATCCGAATCTTCCAAAAGTATTGTGGTAGAACCTGATGGTAACATTATCACCGACATTAATACAGTGGTAGTGACCCCTACGGTGGAAAGTTCTGTTTACCAGTCACCTGAGTTTACCATCGAGCACACTCAGGGATTTGCTACCGGACGAGTGGAAGTGGAAATAGTCGATCGAACGCTGATAAAAGAAGGGGGCAGGTATCAGCTCGTCTTTGATGATAGCTCTTTTGATCGCACCACCTATTCTCTTATCGATGTAACCGATTCAAATAATCCAGTCACCATTTTTGCAAATTCATCAAATTTTTCCACGGAAGAGGTTCGTAATGATGCAGACCCTATTTTTGATGGCTTACATACGTTCATTTTTGATGATCCTCTGGCCTGGGACTCGCTGGGTACGGTCTGGAAAGTAGGGGATTCCAACTGGTCCATCAAATTAACCCTAAACAGCAATCTGGGACGAGCGACGCCTGTGCCTGCCGATTATGAGGTTCGATTTGGCGAAGTGGGTATCGATACCGCCCTGTTTACCACACCTATTCCAGTTCCTTTTCAGGTCTGGAATGTAACAGAAAATCGGAAAGAGAACATTCTATTACTGGATCAGAATGGCGACGGAGCATGGTCCTCCGGCGAAAACATTTTTATTGTTTCGGGTAAAACTTTACAGGATTTTAGACCGGTGTTCTGGACAATTGTTATTTC
>CAZMEG010000404.1:0-2154 GCA_964565205.1 uncultured Cytophagia bacterium | reverse complement strand
CTTCAGTAACTTCCATTCCACCGGAAAGCGGGGATGTGGCTTTTATACCCACCTTTAAGCCATTTACATCGCACGATGTCTTTACCATTACCACGAAAGCTGCTTCTGCCAGACCCGATGTGGATCCTTCAATTCTCGATCCCATTGCGGTGGTGCCCAATCCTTATATAGTCAATGCCACATTTGAACAACAGGCTCTTTTTACGGGTGGTCAGTTTGTTAGAAAAATCCAGTTCATCCATCTTCCGCCACGCTGTACCATTCGTATTTACAACTTACGTGGCCGCCTCATGGATATCATCGAGCATGACTCTACCCTGGAAAATGGTTCGGAATTCTGGGATATGCGCACCAGTGAGGGCGATGTGGTGGCTTATGGTATTTATATTTATCATGTGCAGGCCCCGGGCATTGGAGAAAAAATTGGTAGATTTGCAATAATTCGGTAAAAAGTTATTGAGGATTTATCATGAAATTTAAGTTTCTCTTTAAGTGGAGTATTTTTTTATTAATTTCTGGTTTTCATTTTTATTCAATCAATATTATTTTTGCTGGCACCACGGGTAAAATAGCGGGAAGAGTTGTGGATGCTCAGACGGGTGAAGGACTGCCGGGAGCCAATGTGATTTTAGTGGGTACGACTTTAGGAGCCGCTACGGATTTAAAAGGGGAATTTATTATTCTTAATATCCCACCGGGAAGATATGATTTAAAGGTAACCATGATTGGTTACCAGCCACAAACTATTCAAAATGTGGTAGTCAATGTGGATTTAACCACCAAAGTTTCTTTCAGTCTCTCCTCTACAGTTTTAGAATTGGGGGATGAGGTTGTGGTGACTGCGGAAAGAGAAATGATCACCAAAGATATGACTGCAACCCAGTCGGTCGTGGGTGCTCAACAGATAGATGCCCTGCCTGTGGAAGAATTTTCTGAGGTGGTAGAACTACAGGCCGGAATTACCAAGGGAAGAGATGGTAATTTACATATTCGGGGTGGTCGTTCCGATGAAGTAAGTTATATGGTTGATGGGATTTCAATGACCGATGTCTTTGATGGTGAAATTGCTGTGGAGGTGGAGAATAATTCCATCCAGGAGCTTCAGGTTATCAGTGGAACTTTCAATGCTGAGTATGGACGGGCTATGTCAGGTGTCATCAATATCGTTACTAAAGATGGTGGGGATAAACTTGGAGGTTCCTTTACTTTTTATACCGGGGACTATCTCAGTGGAGATGATAATATTTTCCCGCATATAAGTAATTTTAATCCTTTTGCCATAACTAATGCTCAATTTACCCTGGACGGTCCCATTCCATTTACCGGCAAAAGATTAAAATTTTTTGTCACCGGACGCTGGTTAGATGATGATGGGTATATTTTTGGTACTCGCATCTTCAACCCGGAAGATTCTTCCAATGTTTCTTTTGATGATCCTTCTCAATATATTATTGAAGCTACGGGTGATGGCAAGGCCGTCCCTATGAATTTTTTAAGAAAAAAGACCCTGCATGCGAAAATAAGTTCACAAATTTCTAACACAATTAAATTTGCTACCAGCGTATTATTAAGTGATGTGGATACCCGCGATTGGAGCCAGGAAGGGAAAGAATTTGTCCCGGAAAATCAATTTCATGATTTTTACAGATTTATGCTCAACCCGGATGGAGCCTCACGCCAGTTTAAAAATAGCTACACCATTTTTACCACCCTGGATCATTTATTGAGTGCTCGAACCTTTTATTCACTCAGTTTTTCGGCCATTAAAAACGAAGAGAAAAGTTTTGTTTATGAAGATCCATTTGATCCACGCTACGTGGATCCCGATCGTCTCATTGCCCCTCTTTCAGCCGGCAATACCTTCTATACGGGTGGCACCGATATGTGGCACAGTCAGCGCAAGACCAGAACCCTGGTGGGTAAGTTTGATATCACCAGTCAGATAACTAAAACCCATCAGATTAAATCCGGATTCGAAATTAGAGCGCATAAACTGGATTTTACCGAATTTAAGATTATACCGGCCAAGAATGAGAGCGGGATCGAAATCGTGCCGTTTAAACCGGCCATTCCACCGCGCGAGTCGCCATTTCATAATCGCTATACTCATACCCCGACAGAGATCGCCCTGTATATTCAAGATAAAATGGAATT
>CAZMEG010000403.1:0-3898 GCA_964565205.1 uncultured Cytophagia bacterium | reverse complement strand
CATTGACATCTTTCCCGGTTTCATCGAAAATTTTCTGAAAAATCTCCACCGTGGGGTAGGGGTATTTGTACATTAACATCAAAGTATCCACATCCACACAGGAGGAGTCTTCTAATAAAAAACGCAAAGTAAAATAATAGGCCCTCAGATAATTTTCATAAATTTTTGCACTTAGAGAGAATTGAATATTAAAAACGCTCCCATTTGGAGTATAGATAGGAGTCACCACGTCCTTCGGTTTAAATGTTCCACTAATTTTATCACCTAATTGAATACCCTTGATTATTTTTTCATTTAAGCTTGCATTTGGACGATTTTCAACAACAAGGCTATCGTAATCTACCAGACGCATTTTAATGAGATTGGCAAAAACTCCCTGCAGGTTCTGAGATTGAGGTTCCATGATCCCACCTTTTTCGGAACAGGAAACCAACAATATTGAACTGATATAAAGAGTCAATTTAAACAAGCGAGTTTTCATGGATTGCTTTCACCTGTATCATGTACCAGGGGTTTACCGGTAAATTTAATTTTTGTAAATGGGACAAATTTTTCGAATTCGTTCAAGTCTACTCTTGCAATGACCTCCTTATAGAAATCGAAAAAATACAACCAGTTATCATATATCCCGATACCATCAATGGACTCGGCTGGAAATGGTTTGCCCGGCAGTAATGATTGCGTGTTTAAATCATATCGAATAATCTGATTGTTTTCATAATCAACGGAATAAAGAATATGGTTCACTACGCTCAAGTAAATAGAGGAAAACGGCAAAGTTTGTTCATAGAAGAAATTGCCGTTAACATCAAATCGTGCTAAATTTGACTCTGAGGGATCTGTCCCGGCAAACATAACAAAAAGTGTGTCGCTTTCCATATCCATGCCCAGGATCAGCGGATTGTTCAAAAATGATAGATCAAATCTCAAATCAACGGTGTCTTTTTTGATGTTGAAGCGATGAATGGAATAATGCTGAAAATCTAAAAAGATGTAATCATTATTTCCTGCTACATGATCTCCGCTTCCAATCCCCAAGATTTCTCGAAGCTTGCCAGAGTTTAAATCATATTCAAAAAAACGTGTATACCCAAGATTATAGAAATATAATTTTGAGCTGGTTAGTTCAAAATCCTGTATTTTAATGGGTTCAGAAGTGGGAAATTCGTTCGTTTTCAAAAAGAGTTCAGTAGATTTATAGGGGAATTTGTAAGTCAGTACAAAAGTGTCAATATCGGTATAGGTATTGTTTTCAAAAAAGAATCGCAGGGTGAAAAAATAAGCTCTTAAGCGCTTGTTTGTGATTTTCCTGGATAAGTTAAAATTAATCAAGTAGCTATTATCCTTGCTTTCATAATCGGGCACCACGGTCTCGCTGGCGACAAACCTGCCCGTGTCTTTTTCACCCAGTTCGATTCGAGATATAGTTTTTTCGGGTACCTCTGCTTGCGGCTGGTTTTTGACCAGCAGACTGTCGTAATCTACCATTTCCAGGGCGATTAACCTGGCCAGAGATTCTTGATTAAATGAGAAAAAGGACCCGGGTTCAAGAGGAGGTTGTTGGTGTTCACAGGAGTTAAAGATGGTAAAGAGACTAATTAAATAGAAATGTAATTTGTATTTTACAATATTCATAAATTTGGGCGAAAGTCAATTGAATTTACGGTCTTAATAAAATCAATAAGCGAAATTCACAGAAGCCCACAACGCAACATTACGGAAGAAACTTGTATTTTGCTCCTCTAATGAATGCTCAACTATCAGATTTAATATATTTTCTCTGGCAAATCCTCGAAATCGCCAGCTTAATCCCAGTGTAATCTGCTGTCGGGTACCATCATTCTGGTTACCGGTAAGATATTTTTCAGCGAAGCTTTCGGGTGACATGCGGGGGTCCAGAAAGAGCTTATCCGGTTGCCAGTTTCGGTAAGGATATCCGCTATATCGGGCATAATGCCATTTTAATTGCCAGTGGCGTGCAAGCGGATGAATGAAAACCGCCTGAAAAATTTTCTCCCGATTGAAATAGGGTTTGAAGGCAACTCCGGCATCGCTTTTATAAGTTACGCGATTCCAGGTAAAACTAACCCAGCCCCGCGAGCGTCCACTGGTTTTGCCCAGCCACAATTCAAGGCCACGGCTGAAGCCCTGGTTCAGGGGGATCATCCAAACCTGACGATTAATTCGGGCCAGATAAACCCGGTTCCGAAAATGGTACCACTTGCGAAACGTGGCTACCGAAAGCGACCAGTCACGATTGGCCTGCACGGTCACTTCGGCACGAAAATGATCGGCCCGGGAGGGTTGAGTAGAAGCAACCTGGCTCAGATATTCGCCCTTACCAATGGCATCGCCAGATTTCGCCTCGGAGGCATAACTGCGATCGGTGTATTGATAGTAGCGTCCCGCTGACACGGAGATTTGTGCCCGGGCCAGTGGTTTAAGAGTCCATCGAACACGAGGTTCAAAATTTGCTTTCTCATTTGAAAAACTAAACGGCATTCTTAAACCGGCCTGAATTTGGTAAAATGGTTTATCGAAAACAAAATTAATATAAGGGACTGCGAGGTTCAATTTTTGCAAATAGTTTGTGGACTTTAAAGCTGGTGTTGGTAAAAACATTTCCCGGACAAATTTATATTGATTGAGCGAATCTAACAGCACCTGGTGATGGCTATAAAGATGAGAAAATTGAAGTCCGATTTGAAGGTCGAGATTTGAATTTAGGAAGCGGCTCCATTCCAGCCTGGTCCCTGTTTCCTGCAAAAGTTTTTCCAGACTGGCGTGATAAATTAACCAGGTAAGATGCCAGTTTTGCGTAAAATGTTCATATTTGATTCCTGTACTGTGACTCAAAAAAGTGCCTGGATCATGACTGTTTGATTGATGAAAAGCCCCGGCACTTAGGAGCGATAAAAAGGTCAGGCGTCGATTTTTCGAAAATTTATATTCTACTTTATTAAAAAAATCATGGGATTGTAAAACCTGGAAATTCAGGCCATCCTTTGGGCGAGCGCTTCGTAAAATGCCACTCCAGCCCAATCGAGATTGTTTAAATTTTGCCCCCAGAGTGACCCCGGTTAAGCTGACACTCCCATAAAGATTAAAAGGCACGGTCCAGGGATCGCGGGAGTTTATGGCGACCACACCAGACAGGGCTCCGCCATAATTAGCTTCGTAGCCAGCGCGATACAATTGCATCCGATCCACCATGGGGGCCGCAAAAACACTTCTTTTGTTAAAACCGTAGGTGGGCACATAAATGGGCATACCATCCAGCTCGATCAGGACTTCGGTGGCACTGCCGCCTTCCAGATGAGGAAACACATCCTCCGCATCCCGACGGGAAACCCCGGGTTGCAGATGCAGGACTTCAAAGATTTCGCCGTCGTTTCGTAATGGGGGTAAATTTAACTGGTCCTTGACAATGGGTTGACGTGCCAGCCAGATCATCTGGCGATGCCCCGGTCTTGTATCGGCTACCACAATTTCCGGTGCCGTTACCGGTTGGGGTTTCAATTTAATTAACGTTTCTTTTCGAATGTTGCCACGTAGAGCTACGGTCAATTTTTGTTTTCGATAACCGATACGTTCCACCAGAATTTGATGTTTGCCAGGGGAAAGCGGTTGAAGAATAAAGCGGCCAGTCTCATCGGTGGTGGTGCCCAGATTCGTCGAGGTGAGGTAGAGATTGACACCGGCTACAGGCCTTCGTGATTGCGCATCCACAACCTGACCAACCAGAGACGAAGGCAAATTTTGAGTTTGTGTACGAGGTACGACAACCCAGAGATTTTCATTTTGTTGAATGAAATCAAATGGGGTACCCAGTAAAATTCTGCGCAGTGCCACTTCGGGAGGCGCAACGATTCGACAACTCACCTGAAATGAATCCACC
>CAZMEG010000402.1:0-3898 GCA_964565205.1 uncultured Cytophagia bacterium | reverse complement strand
TTGTCTTAGCAGCCTGTACAGAAACGCAAAAAGAAAAATCATTTGTCCTCAGTAAGAATGGCAGGCGGAAAAAAGTTTTGAAATCAAATCGGAAGGCTCTAAAGCTTTAAAACAATGAAACCATGTTTTTTGAAATCAAAGCACCTCTCTTAAGTCCTGAGAAAGAAGACCTGATCTTCATTAATCTTAAAAAACAAGCCATTTCCATAAGTATCAATATCCAGACAGCCTACACATTTGATTTAAAAGGAAGATTGTTCACAGCTTTTATTGATGGTCACACTTATCGCCGCTCCATGGACAACCGCGTCATGGAAATCTGGTCGGCAAAAATCGGTGACTTAAAACACAGAAATCGGCTCTGGTTGAGTGCTGGCAAGAAAAAGGCCTTGCTTGACAAGATTCATACCGAGACTGCCCGCTTACAAAATCTGCTAAGTAATGGAAATTTTCAAGTGCTTTCCCACAGTCCTGAACCTTTGTCCTGGATTCAAATATCCGTTGAAGAAGCCATTCAAAAAATCCTTTATTACGATTACGAACGACTGGAAGCCGATGCGCAAAAATTCCGCGCCATCTACCAGCCTGTCGGTATATTGCCTCCGGATATGTATCTGGCGCTGGTGGTGCAGGTTACGGAAAGTTGCTCCTATAATCAATGTAATTTTTGCTATTTTTATAAAGGACAACCATACCGGGTGAAATCGCTTTCTGAATTTCAAACACATGTACAGAAGATTAAAGAATATTTTGGTGAAGCGCTGGCCTTACGCAAGCATATTTTTATGGGAGAAGCCAACGCCCTGGATTTACCCACAGAGCAGTTGCAGGATTATTTTGAAATATTACAAAAAGAATTTCCCATAGGCAACAATGGTCATTCCGACTTGCCGGCATTTGACGGTATCTACAGTTTCATGTCTGCTTTTCATAAAAAACTAAAGACTGTTAAGGAATTTGCGCAACTACATGAGCTTGGTTTAAAAAGAATCTATATTGGAATGGAAACCGGGAGCAATGAATTACTGCGCTTTTTAAACAAGCCAAGCAGTGTGGAAAGAGTCATTCAAGTTGTGAATCATGCTAAAGAAGGTAATGTTCATGTAGGGATCATTATTTTACTGGGCGCCGGGGGTGATAAATTTTATCAACCACATGTTCAACAGACGGTGGAAGCCATTAAACATATGGCTCTGGATAAATACGATTTTATATATCTGTCGCCTATGGTATCTCTACCGGGTACGGCTTACCATGAAAAAGTCCATGCTGAAAATATTCATCCGTTATCACCTGAGCAGATTGAACAACAAAAATCTGAATTAATTAAAGGTATTGAATCAAATTTTCAAGAGAATATGCCTAAAATTGCTTTATACGATATAAATCAATTCATTTATTAAAAATGGAGAATTAAAAATGATTTCAAGAGAAGATGCTTTAAATTATCACGCTCAAGGTCGCCCTGGAAAGATAGAAATTTCCATCACCAAACCCTGTACCACTCAAAAAGATCTCTCTCTGGCCTATACCCCTGGAGTTGCTGAACCATGTCGAGAGATCGTTAAAAATCCAGACGATATTTTTAAATACACAGCCCGGGGCAACCTGGTGGCGGTAGTGAGTAATGGAACAGCGGTTCTGGGGCTTGGCAACATTGGTGCTCTGGCCAGTAAACCGGTCATGGAGGGCAAAGGTATTCTATTCAAACGATTCGCCGATATCGATGTCTTTGATCTTGAAGTAAACACAAGCGATCCCGATGAATTTATTCGCCTGGTTAAACTCCTTGAGCCTACTTTTGGGGGAATCAATCTTGAAGATATAAAAGCCCCAGAATGTTTTTATATTGAGGAACAACTCAAACAACAGATGAACATACCAATTTTTCATGATGATCAGCACGGCACAGCTATTATCTCTGGGGCCGGTTTACTGAATGCTCTGGAGCTGGTGGGAAAGCGTATCGAGGAAGTTAAGATAGTAATATCCGGGGCCGGGGCGGCTGGCATTGCCTGTGCGAAATTTTATGTAGAATTGGGAGCCAAAAAAGAAAATATAATATTGTGTGATCGTCATGGGGTGATTTACCGAGGAAGAAAAGAAGGGATGAATCCCTACAAAGAGTTATTTGCTTCTGAAACCAAAGCGAGGACCCTTGCCGAAGCCATGCGGGGGGCGGATGTTTTCATGGGGGTCTCGGCTCCGGGTCTGGTCACTCAGGAGATGGTTCGTTCTATGGCTGATAATCCCATCATTTTTGCCATGGCCAATCCTGATCCAGAAATCACCTATGAGGAAGCCATGGCCGCCCGGGATGATATAATCATGGCCACGGGACGCAGTGATTATCCCAATCAGGTCAACAATGTGCTTGGTTTCCCCTTTATCTTTCGCGGTGCTCTGGATGTACGTGCCACCGCCATTAATGAAGCCATGAAAGTAGCTGCGGCCCGGGCCCTGGCCGACCTGGCCAAAGAACCGGTGCCTTACACAGTGATCAAGGCCTATCGGCTGGATCGTCTCGATTTCGGACGAAACTATATCATTCCAAAACCTTTTGATCCAAGAGTGCTCATCTGGGAAGCTTCAGCGGTAGCTAAAGCAGCCATTGAAACTGGAGTAGCTCGCCTGAAGATCGACATCGATGAATATCGTGAACGACTGGAGGAACGCCTGGGAATTTCTCGCAAAGTGATGCGGGTGGTTATTCACAAAGCGCAGAAAGACCCTAAAAAAATTGTGTATCCAGAAGGAGAACATGCCCCCATCTTAAAGGCATGTGAAATCATTTTAGATGAAGGCATGGCTCACCCTATTTTACTGGGTAATCGCGAGGTCATTGAAAATAAAATTGCTGATCTACATCTTAATTTAAAAAAGGGTGTGGACATTGTTGATCCGTGCTACAGCGACAAATTTAATCTTTATGCAGAACTTTTTTACAAAATACGACAAAGAAAAGGCGTCACTTTCCAGGATGCACTGCGAATCATGAAAGATCCTAATTATTTTGGCACCATGATGGTTTACACAGGGGATGCAGACGGGTTAGTATCCGGCCTTACCCACCGCTATTCGGAGACCATCCGCCCGGCTTTACAAATCATCGGAGTGCGGCCTGATGTGCGTAAAGTGGCCGGCCTGTATATGATGATATTGAAAGATAAAGTCTTTTTCTTTGCTGATGCTACCGTTAACATCGAACCTACAGCCGAGGATCTTGCCGAGATTGCTCTACTCTGTGCCCGAGAAGTACAGCGATTTGATATAGAGCCTCGAATAGCCATGTTATCTTTTTCTAATTTCGGTAGCTCCCGTCACCCACTGGCTGAAAAAGTTCGTCAGGCAACAGAACTTGTCAAACAGCGTGCACCCAATCTACTTATTGACGGCGAAATGCAGGCCGATACAGCCGTAGTGCCGGAAATCATCGACAACACCTACTCCTTTAGTACCCTTAAAGGCAAGGGAGGAGCCAATGTGCTCATCTTTCCCAATCTGGAAGCCGGGAACGTAGCCTACAAATTGCTGCAACGCCTTGGTGGTGCCGAGGCTATCGGTCCTATACTTATGGGCATGCGCAAGCCCGTGCATTTATTACAGATTGGTGACTTCGATGAAACAGATGTAGTTAATATGACCGCTATCGCAGTAGTGGATGCTCAGGCAGCAGAAAAGCGGGATAAAATTAATAGGTAAAAGGTTGTTAGCCCTTGGTTGTGAGTAATACAATTTATCGGGTCTGTTATTTTTCCTATTATCGAGAAAAATAAAAATTGCTTTTCCCATCTTTAAGAAAATGTTGCCAACTTCTTTTTATTATTAAAAATACCAATCTTTTAAATTATCAATTACTTACAAATTATCCCGGTACAATTTCGAGAATGGTATAGGC
>CAZMEG010000401.1:3346-3906 GCA_964565205.1 uncultured Cytophagia bacterium | reverse complement strand
ACTGCGCAGATTACCCACGCCACAATCAAGGATGGCAACGCTCATACCAGAACTCCTTTGGTCGAAGCAGGTCCTGTGCGTTTTTCATCAATTTGTAAAGCCTGTCGTAATGCTACACCCACGGCTTTAAATAATGCCTCTATCTGATGATGCGTGTTATTCCCGTATAAAATTTTTAAATGGAGATTAATAGCAAAATTATTGGCAAAGGCCTGAAAAAATTCCCTTACCAGTTCCGTGTCAAAATCGCCAATGCGTTCACGGGTAAAATTAGCTTCAAGCACCAGATAAGAACGTCCGGAAATATCCACCACTGCACGGGCCAGAGTTTCATCCATGGGGACCCAGCCCGTTCCGAAGCGAATGAGGGCACGATCTTGAGGCAAACTTTCCCGGAAAGCCTGGCCCAGTACAATACCGGTATCCTCCACAGTATGATGACCACAGACCTGCAGATCGCCCTTGCAGGTAAGTTCCAGGTCAAAGCAGCCATGAAAAGCAAAAGCTTCCAGCATATGATCAAAGAAGCCGATGCCGGTGGAAATTTTACATTTCCCCTG
>CAZMEG010000401.1:0-3336 GCA_964565205.1 uncultured Cytophagia bacterium | reverse complement strand
AACCAGCTTGATATCGGTTTCTCGTGTTTTTCGTTCTTTTTTTACTGGTTTCATTATTGTTCCAGAATTTTTTTCAATGTTTGCAAAAATCTGGTATTCTCTGTGGGGGTCCCTACAGATACCCGAAGTTTATTTTTTAGTCTTGGATGATATCTGGAAATATCACGGATTAAAATCCCATGCGCAAGTAACTGTTCAAACAAATCGCTTGCCGCTATTTTTACGGGTTCCATCATGAAAAAATTAGCGTGGGATGGGTAAACACGAATTCCGTCCAGCTCCCGTAAAGCTTCACCTAAACGGTCCCTTTCCTGTAAAATCTTTTTTATCGCATTCTGAATAATCTCTGGATGTTCTAAAATTTTAATGGCAGCCAGTTCAGAAAATTTGTTTAAATTGTAAGGCAATTTAACCTTCATTAATTCCTGCGTAATTTGAGGGTGAGCAATCAAATAGCCAGTGCGCAGACCGGCTATGCCCAGGGCTTTAGAAAAAGTACGCACCAGAATTAAATTTTCATGGTCTCGCCACAATTTGAGATAAGGTACACAGGCAAATTCATAATAAGCCTCATCCAGTACTACCAGACCTTTTGAGCTCTTTAAAATTTTTTCTAAATCTTCCGGGGGTAAAATGGTGCCTGTGGGACTATTAGGTGAGCACAAAATGGTTAATGGTACTTCCGTTGTTTGTAAAGTATTAAGAATTTCGTGTACGGGAAAAGACCAGTCGTGATTGAATTCTAAATCGATGAGATGTGCCCCGGTGATATGTCCCAGATGTTCATAAATGAGAAATGTCGGAGCCACCAGTAAGAAATTTTTGCCCGGTCCCAGGGTAGCCAGGGCAATTAATTTAAGCATTTCATTGGAGCCGTTTCCTACAATCAAATTTTCAGGCCGCACATTTAAATAGCCCGCCAGTTTTTCACGTAATTTTTCTCCTGTGAAATCGGGATAGCGATTCCATGCTTCCTTTTTAAAAACATCCAGAATTTCCTGTTTTAATTCGGGCGGAATATCATACGGATTTTCATTCTGATTTAATTTAATCTGATAGGACACCGATTCCAGTCGGTATCCGCTCATAGCTCGAACATTTGGTTTGATATATCTTTCAACATTATTCATGGCGACTCGCTACAGCTAATTGATGGTTGAGTAATCCTTCCAACCGGGCGAATTGTTGAATGTATTTCCCCTTTTTTTGTAATTGACTTTTTGAATATTTTACCACTGAAAAAAATTTCATGAAATCGAGAACGTTTAAAGGTGAAGAAAAACGGGCACTGCCACCTGTTGGCAAAACATGGTTTGGCCCGGCAAAATAATCCCCCACCACCGCCGGGCTAAAGTTTCCCAGAAAAATTGCCCCGGCATTTTTAATCAAATGCAATAATGTTTCAGGCTCTGAAGTCATGATTTGCAGATGTTCAGGGGCAATTTCATTGGCCACTTCCACGCCTTCTTCGAGATGATTAACACAAACAATGGCACCATGTTGCTTGAGAGCCGTCTCTACCACTTCTCTGCGTGGGGTGGTCTGAATCAATTGCTTCATCTTTTGCTGCACCTTCTTGGCTAAATCAAGCGACGGTGTAATCAAAATAGCGCGTACTTCGGTATCGTGTTCTGCCTGTGCAAACAAATCCCGTACAATCCATTCTGGATCCGCCTGCTCATCAGCCAGAATGACGATCTCGGTGGGTCCCGCCAGAGCATCAATTCCCACCTGACCAAAAACCTGACGCTTGGCTTCATTCACATACTGATTGCCAGGTCCCACAATCTTAGCCACTCTTGAAATGGTCTCCGTACCAAAACCAAGAGCCGCAATGGCCTGAGCCCCACCCACCGCATAAATTTCTTTGATCTTCAAAAGACCACACACGGCCAGGACCTTTTCATTTACCCGGCCATTTTCATCAGGTGGGGAGGTAACTACGATGCGGGGCACACCGGCAATCTGCGCTGGGACGACCGTCATAATTACTGTGGAAGGATAAGCAGCCCGGCCACCGGGAATATAGATCCCCACACTTTCAATGGGTCTGTAGTACATGCCATATTGACTTTCGCTGCTAAAATTTTCATACCAGGAAAGCGGTTTCTGCTTTTCATGAAATCTTTTAACATTTTCAATAACGGTTTCAAAAAGGTTGCGAGTGGAATCATCCAGCTTTTTTTCGGCCTGTTCAATGTACTGTTCTGGAATTCGCAAATCTGCAATTTTAACCCCATCAAATTTCTCGGTAAAATATCGAATAGCAGCATCCCCTTCGTTCTGGACCCTGGACAAAATCTCTGCTACCGTTTGGCGCAGAAGGGTATCCTCTCCCCCATTTTTCTTGTAATGTTTAAAAAATTGATCTTTAGAATGAAATATTTTTACCATGACTCAATAAATAACTTTATTTAAGGGATATTCAATAATATCTTCAGCCCCGGCTCTTTTCAATTGGGGGATAATTTTACGCACAATTTTTTCATCGATGATAGTTTCAAGCGCCACCCAATCATTACCCAGTAAAGGTGCAACGGTGGGCCGTTTCATGGCGGGTAAAATTTCCTTAA
This sequence comes from uncultured Cytophagia bacterium, assembly GCA_964565205.1. Taxonomy (GTDB): domain Bacteria; phylum Zhuqueibacterota; class Zhuqueibacteria; order Oceanimicrobiales; family CAZMEG01; genus CAZMEG01. Next base: position 763 of record CAZMEG010000401.1, on the reverse strand, counting down.
CCCTATCCAGATCGGATTTGCGAACATTGAGTTTCAAACCGACTTTCCCGGCCGCCTGGATAGCCCCCTGCAACAACATGGCCATGCTGTCAATTTTAACGCGCTTCCAGTCGTCCTGGTAGCTTTTATGATTGGCGATCAAACGTACTGTGGATTCCAGAACCGTGTCCAGAATTCTTAATTTGTTGGCACGCAGAGAACTCCCAGTTTCGGTAATCTCTACAATGGCATCCACCAGTTCAGGGGTCTTGGCTTCTGTGGCACCCCAGGAAAATTCTACCTCCGCCTCAATGCCATGCTTTTTAAGATAATTGCGGGTAATATTAACAGCCTCGGTGGCAATGCGTTTACCATTTAAGTCTTTAATTTCTTGAATACTGGAATCCTCTGGTACTGCCACGACCCATCGCACCGGTTTGAAACTTGATTTTGAATAAACCAGCTCGGTCACCTCAACAACTTTCACCCCGTTTTCCATGATCCAGTCTTTGCCGGTGATCCCAACATCCAGTACCCCATCGTAAACATAACGGGCCATTTCTTGAGCCCGAATTAGAATGGCCTCCAGTTCTTCATCGTCACTGGCCGGAAAATAGGAGCGCTCACGTAAATAAAAATTAAAACCCGCTTTGCTTAACAAATTGAGTGTAGCTTCCTGTAAACTGCCTTTCGGTAAACCAATTTTTAATTTCATTCTAAAATTCCCTCCATATACAGGTAAATACAGGTTTTATAAAATTAAGAATCAATTAATATATTTAAT
>CAZMEG010000400.1:0-3910 GCA_964565205.1 uncultured Cytophagia bacterium | reverse complement strand
CCCTCAGGGTCTCCAAGACCTTGAGGGTTTTTGTTAGAATGTACAGAAGATGAGGTGTTGTGTTACGTAACTCATTCGTCTCGATTGAGAACTGGCGATTAGTCAAATGAGAGCTAAAACAGGCTCATCTGTTCCTTCATAAGCAATTTTTTTCGATTCTTAACCGCCGTCGCCCTGTTAAATTCCTTTAAAGCTTCTTCGATGTCATTTAAAAAACGGGAAGGTTTGGAGAGCAAGCGTTGCCCAAACAAAAATCTGGTTTTTGTATGAGTAAGAATAAGTTTATGTTGTGCCCGGGTCATTCCCACATAAAAAAGACGGCGTTCTTCCTCAGGGTTAGAAACCTGACCAGCTCTTTCATAAGGGATCAGTTTTTCTTCACAACCAATAATGAACACGATCGGGAATTCCAGACCCTTACAGGCATGTAATGTCAACAAAGAGACATGATCGGCACGGGGATCATAATCATCTGCTCCTGTTTGTAAAGCGGTATGTTCAAGGAACCCACTAAGGTTGGTTGCAAAAGTCCTGGCCAGGTTTTTTAAAGTTTGAACAGGCTTGCTTTTTACCTCGGTGGATTCCCGGTAAAATTTATCATAAAATAGTTCAATCAAGTCGATAATTTTATGGTTTCCTATTTCGTGGACAAGGTCTTGTAACATCTGCATTATCTGAGCAAAAAATTCCTGACCTGCTACTTTCAGTTCTTTTTGTTTTAATTTTTCATTTAAAAATTCAAGCAAAGTGCTTTTGTTTTCCCCTGCCTGTATGGAAAACTCGGCCAAAACCTGTGAAGAAATATTTGCCACAGAACTCAACAATTGAATCAAATAGTAGTCGGAGTTTGGATTGTGCAGGAAACGCAAAAACGACATGACTGGTCTCAATTCTTTACGCTGAAAAAGAGGGGTTTCGCCAACCATCTGGTAAGGGATACCGGCTCTCTGTAAAGCTTCCTCAAGAGGTCTGGCCAGTGCACTGATTCGAAAAAGTATGGCGATATCGGCAAAAGAGATGCCCGAAACGAGTGGATCATTTTCGGCTCGACCACTATCCAGGGAAAAATAGCTTGTGCCGCCTATTAGCCGTTCGATTTGATGAACCACGTATTCCGCTTCGGCTTTTTCAGTAGGAGCGAAATAAATTTCCAATTTAGTGTTGCTAACAACTTCAGACCACAAATTTAATCTCTGGCTTTCTCTTCCTTTTGTGATGACCTGGGAGGAAGCCTCTACAATCATATTTGTAGAGCGATAATTTCGAGTGAGCTGAAATTTCTTGGCGTCAGGAAAATCTTCATGAAAACGCAGAAAGAATTCCCTACTGGCACCACGAAAACCATAAATGGCCTGATCTGGATCACCGATTACACAAAGATTCGTTTCCGGGGTAACCAGTAATTTAAGTAATTGGTACTGGGCAAGATTAATGTCCTGATATTCATCTACAAAAATCCAGCAAAACCGCTTTTGATATTTTTCGAGAATTTTTTTGTTCTGGTTAAACAATTGAATGACAGAGAGAATCAAATCATCAAAATCTAACAAACCGTAGCGGGTTAATGATTTATTGAATGCATCAAAAATCTGTTTAAAATCAGGCAGGTCTGTTTCTATTATTTGTAAAAATGTGATTTTTTCCCGGGTTTCCCATCCGTAACTTTTGGCTTTTGAGATGGCTTCCAGGTAACTTTTTATCTGTGCCTCGCTTAAGTCCGGCCTAATATTTTTGAGAATCAAATGGCGATCCTGTTCATTACAAATAATAAAGTTTGCAGGTAATTTAAGAGCTTCATACTCTTCTCTTAAAATCCAGGCAGCCAGAGCATGAAAAGTTTTAACCATGACCTCCTGGCAAAGTCTGTGATCAAGCAGTTGAACTAACCGTTCCTGCATCTCCGAAGCGGCCTTGTTGGTAAAGGTCAACGCCAGGATGTTTTCTGGTAACACACCTTTTTCGTGAATAAGATAAGCTATGCGATGAGTAAGGGTTCGGGTTTTGCCGGTACCCGGCCCGGCTACAATGATTAGTGACGAGTCCATATAACGGACTGCCTCGATTTGTTGTTCGTTTAACTTGCTTAAAATGGGACTTCCCGATGCAGACGGGTTAGCAACAGATTCCTTCTCAGGCTTTAGGTCCTTGTCACGGACCACCGTCCCATTTACCAACTCATGGAGTAATGGCATGGTAGCCCGATAGGGATATTCAGATGAAGGCACTGGTGCAATAGGTAAAATATTTGTTAAGGATTGCAGGGCTGAAGAAGGCATCTCTTCAGTGAAAAATCCCAGTTGCGTGGTAAATCCCTCTCGTTCATGTTCTTCAAAGATACGCACCACGCCGTATTCGCCGTCAAAACCGGCTTTCACAAACACTTCACCGCATCGCATTCGGCGAATGCCTTCAGCAATGAGGCTGCCCGCTTTTTGTCGAATTTCCTCCAGGGGGATATCCTGTAAAATTTCCAGCTCCGATCCAAGTTGATTGAGCAACATTTCAAACATCTCCTGAACCCGCCGGCTACCTTCACTCATGCCCAGGGCTTCGGCAATGACTTCGGGTAGCGGAATCAAACTTCTAAAAGGATGCCAGCGCTCCGGCTTTTTTCCTTCTTCCCGATCTGCCAGAGTCTCCACCCGATGCATTACTCCTACCGTCACGGGTTTGCCACATTCCGGACAAATACCCCTGTTTTGCAGGGTAGTTTTAGGGGACCAGCAAATTCCGCACTTGCGATGTCCATCGTAATGGTACTTTCCCTCTTCCGGGAAAAATTCGATGGTACCCAGAAACTTAACCGGGTCGCCTGTTTTAAGAGCTTTAAAAATAGCTGGATATGAAAGCTCTGTGTTAAAAACGTTAGCCTCACGGGCTAATTTTTGTGGGGAATGGGCATCGGAGTTGGATACAAGTGTATACCTGTCCAGAGCGGAAAGTCGCCAGTTCATGGGCGGATCGGAAGAAAGGCCCGTTTCCAGGGCAAAAATATGAGGGGTCAGATCCTCGAAACATTCTTCCACCGAGTCGAAACCAGATTTGGAGCCCAGCAGTGAGAACCAGGGAGTCCAGATGTGAGCAGGAATTAAATAAGCCTGGGGATCGGTTTCCAGGACAATTTCCAGTAAGTCCCGTGCATCCAGACCCAGGATAGGACGACCATCGGAGCGAATGTTCCCGATTTTTTCCAGCCGAGCTTGAAACTTTTCCACAGCTTCAAAGGATGGCATGAACACTACATTGTGGATTTTGCGAACCTTATCATTTTTTTTGTAAATATTACTGATTTCGCCTGCCAGCATAAATCGAACCGTCCCCTGGCAGGCTTTAAAAACTTCTTCCTGAATGGCATGCACGTATTCTTTCTTTAATCTAAAAAGTCCTTCTTCAGCCGGCTCCAGTTTGGATTTCATTTCTTCCAGCCAGCCAGGATGGGCAATATCTCCCGTTCCTACTACCTGAACCCCTTTGAGTTGTGCCCACCTGTACAGATGTTCCAGATTTAGATTTTTACTGGTTGCACGGGAAAAATGGGAATGGATATGTAAATCGGCTATGAATCGCATAAACAAACCCTCAATTTATTCACACCCTCCTTGTTGTCAGTGCGAGATGAAGAATTTGACAGGAAATTATTTTTTGTAAAATATAATATATTTTGGGGTATTTGTCAAGAAGAATAACTAGATATTGTGGGAATAAATTTTATTCAAAATTTAATTGCATTTCTATTTCTTCAAGAACTTTCTGTAAGTCTGGGGGATCGGAAGCAATTACATTTTCTTCTTTATTTAAATGCTTATGATGTTTTAAATAAATTCAACCAGAATGTTTTAATTTAGTAAATGCATCAAATATGACATTCACCGAAGCATAAGTAGCAAAAAATATAGTCTTGCATTATTCA
>CAZMEG010000399.1:0-3923 GCA_964565205.1 uncultured Cytophagia bacterium | reverse complement strand
GCGTTTTCTAATGACACCCCCCTTTAATTCCCCCCTCGAGGGGGGACTAAGGGGGTGTTACGGCTCGCGCCCAAAATCAGGTCACGGTTAAAATTCAGGATTGTGGGAGCACATGGGCCGTCAACCGGTAAGCGGCATATGTGTTTTGTGAAATCCTAGACAACTTTAACACAATGGAGAAATCCCTTAAAATCAAATTCTAGGTTAATAGCAAAAGTCGTCTTCAGATATCTCCAGAAATCCCACCAGGCAGTCATCTTTAGATGACTTGAGCTTTTCGACTGGAATTTGAATTCCTGGAAAAAGGGCCGATCTTAAAAAGTTTACACCTGTTTTTTAATATTTGTAATTTAAAAGAGGTTGTCAAAAAATGCTGTCAGGGACAGCGTCTAACCACAAAAACCGATTATCTTTTGATCCACCTTAGATCATTCATCCAACTGTCACTGATGTTTCACCCCGAAAGGTGAGAATTTTCTTGATTTTTAGATGGTAATTAATTAATATTGTGCAATCGAAAATTAAAGGCGGTTTAATTCTATCTTATGTATAGTAAGTGGCGTAAAATAACAGCAATCGTTCTTAGTCTTGTTCTTATATTTTTAACCGTTGCTATTGAATTTACTCATCACCACAATCAAAATCTTCCGCCGTATAAAGACCTCTCCATTTTTGAAGGTAAGATTAACAATCTTAATCCATTAAACAGCCATACCTTTGTTTGTCTGGCCTGTGTTTATGGCCTGAGTCATATTGCCCCTTTGCTCACTTTTGAAATATTAAACATAGATCAGAAAAGCTGGTTTACTAACTTCAAAGAATCCACCTTTTTCCACGTTTTTTTCCCTACTCCTTTTCATTTAAGAGCTCCACCATTTGTAGCTTAAAACTCTTCTTTTAATAGACCCAAAATATCTCAATTTCATAACATTGTTATAAAGCAATGGAGGGGCTCATGAATGCCATTAAATTTATTGGTAGGCTGTGTATTATTTTAATCTTTTCGAATCAATTGGTTTTTTCTCAAGAAACAAATAATGTGAGCAAACAGGATTTAGAGGCCTTACGTAAAAAAGTCTCTGAATTAGAAGCAACAATTGCTGAATTAAAACAGCAGTAAGAGGAAAAAGAACAACCCGCTCAGAAGGATTCACTCAGTGAAGCCGAACTGGAACTGGAAAAACAACTGGCAGCCGAATTGGGAGCTGCATCCAAAGACACCGTATCACAGACGAGTTTTCAACCTGCTCCGACTCGTCAACCGCGTCGCTACGGATTATTTCAGAATATGAACCCAAATGTAGGGGTCATTGGTAATTTCCTCGGGCACAAATTTTTCGATAGCGATGTCCCAGGCGATGGCTTCACTTTCGATGAAGCAGAGCTTTCTTTTCGCATGGTTATCGATCCTTATGCCAGAGCAGATTTTTTTATTGCTATTGTCCCGCCTGAAGACGGCATCGAGCTTGAGGAGGGGTATATTACCTACATGTCTTTACCTTTATCCTTAAAAGCCAAGCTGGGTTTGTTTCGCTCGAAATTTGGTAAATTAAATCAAATACACCCCCCTGAACGGCCATTTATTGATGTTCCGCTGGTTTATGAAAACTTTTTTGGTGAAGAAGGTCTGGTGGAACCTGGACTTTCTTTAAGCTGGTTGATACCCAATCCCTGGGATCAATTTATCGAACTGACCTTTGAATTTACCAATGGACAGAATGAAGTAAGTTTTAACGGGGGTAATTCGGACGATTTTCTTTATCTGGCTCATCTAAAGAATTTTTTTGATCTAACCCGGAATGCCACCCTGGAACTTGGTTTTACCGGGATTACTGGGGTCAACGATCCAGATGGTAAAAATCGGACTTTTATTGAGGGCATTGACATGATTTATCGGTGGAAACCCGTGCGTTTTAACCGCTATCGCTCCTTTACCTGGCAGACTGAATTTTTATTCAATCAGCGCGAACAAACCGCAGGTGATCGTGTTCATAGCTTTGGCTTTTTTAGCTTTCTGCAATACCAGCTTTCTCAACGCTGGTTTATTGGAACACGAGTGGATTATTCCGAATTTCCGCAGTCCGGTGATTTAAATCAACAGGCTATTTCAGGATTGGTAACATTCTGGCCCAGCGAATTTCAAACCCTGCGTCTACAGTACCGACATACCTTTGGTGACCTGGTAGAGGCGAACGATCAGATCATGCTACAATGGTTCTTTGTCATCGGAGCTCATGGTGCGCACCCATATTAATTGAGGAAATTTAAACCAAGCAATACGGAGATAGGATCATGAAAATAAAAATATTTATCTCAACCCTGTTATGTTTTAGCTTTTTCTTGATCAGTAATGTAATTTTTCATCTTAATTACTCTTATGCAGCTAAAAAAATAAAAATAGTTACCTCTATTCCTGACCTTGCGGATATAGCCAAGAAAATTGGTGGAGATCGTGTAGAAGTGTTTGCCATAGCTGCGGGTTATCAGGATCCTCATTTTGTGGATGCCAAGCCGAGTTACATTATTAAATTACAGAGAGCAGATGTATTTATTCAGGTGGGATTAGATTTAGAAATTGGCTGGGTACCCTCTCTGCTGGAAGGATCCCGTAATAAGAAAATTTTGTGGGGCGGCCCTGGTTATGTGGATGCTTCAAGAGGCATTGAGCTATTACAGGTACCTACCACCGATCCGGCTAAATTACGCGCCGAAGGAGACATTCATATCTATGGAAACCCTCACTACTGGCTGGATCCTCTCAACGGTAAAATCATAGCAGAAAATATTTTTCAGGGACTCACACGCATAAGTCCGGAAAATGAAACCTATTTCCGCCAGAATCTTGAGGCTTTTGAGAAAAAAATCGATGAAAAATTGCAAGGCTGGCTGGAGCAAATGCGACCCTACTCAGGTACACAGATTTATGCTTATCATAACAGTTGGCCTTATTTTGAGAGACGATTTGGCTTTAAAATTGCCGGGTATATCGAACCAAAACCTGGCATCCCTCCATCACCCAAATATTTGGTCAAAGTTATTAGGGATATGAAAAAGCGCGGGATTAAAATCATCATTAAAGAGCCTTATTATCCCCCGAAATCATCTCAACTGGTGGCAAAAAATACCGGAGCCATTGTGGTTGAACTGGCACCGATGGTTGGTGGGATGCCGGGTGCGGATGACTATTTTTCCTTATTTGATTATAACATTAACAAACTTATTGAAGCTTTTAAAAAAGCGGGAATTGAACCTAAACATACAAGCAATTAAGGGAGTGGATCATGTTAGAAATGTTGCAATTACCTTTTATGGTACAGGCTCTCATTGCATGTGTAGTCATGGGGCTTTTATTATCTTATCTGGGCATTCATGTCGTGGAGCGAGGGATTGTGTTTGTGGATTTAGCCCTCGGCCAGATTTCCTCACTGGGCGTGGCCTTTGCCACATTTATTGGTGGAGCCGTCATGCCCATTTCTATTGTGTTTACTTTGCTCGGGGCTTTTCTGTTATCATTAATTCATATAAAGGATAAACGACTAAAACAGGAAGCCATCATCGGTATTATTTATGCAGTTGCATCTGCAGTTACGGTTTTGTTGATCTCAAAAACTCCACACGGCGAAGCGGATATTTCTGAAGTTTTATTTGGAAACATCCTGGCAATTCGAAAAGCTGAACTCACCACCATGCTGGTGCTTTTTATAATCCTGGGGCTGATTCATGCTGTCTTTTATCGACAGATTTTTAGAGTGACCAACGCCATCAAAGAGCATGTGGTGGAAAAAGATACAAAATTCCACTTCTGGAATTTTTTCTTTTATGTTTCCATCGGTCTGGCCATTGTTTATGCTGTACGAGCCGGTGGCGTCATTCCTGTATTTTCTTACCTGGTTATCCCTCCGGTAGCGGCTATCCTGTTAACC
>CAZMEG010000398.1:0-3936 GCA_964565205.1 uncultured Cytophagia bacterium | reverse complement strand
ATCGAAACCATCATCATCAATGCCGGGACTTTCTAAAAATCGGTAGCCAAAATAGCCCGGAACTTTACCTCCGTCGCCTCGCATGTCATTATCAAAGGCAAAAAGCATATTTCGGGTGTTGAATGGAAAATTTTCATTAAAAGCCGAAATAAACGAGGCATTATCATCAGCAAAATCGTTGGGGCCACCCACATGGGGATCACCAAACATCCCTAAATAAACACGATCCAGGGTCTTAGGACTCACATTGGTAACAGTGTAAACCAGAAAGATGATATCTTCAGCCAAAGGATTATTAAATTGAAAAATGCGTACACGTAATTCCAGCCCCAGGCCGCGTTTGGTAGAATCATCCGGGAAAGGGTAATAAGGGAATTCCGCATTGTTAAAATCATCCATCACATAAAAGACCTCTTCATCGGGAGTGGTAGCATCATCGCCTAAAAAGGCCGGCCAGACATATCTACCCAGCGTTTCATTGAACCAGCTCTGAGGCCAGCTATCGGGCTTGCCATCCAGATCCCGATCCAGGTCAGAAAATGTAGCTACTTCATTGGAATTGGGATCCGAAAAACCCAGGCGTGGCAACCAGCCCCAGCGATTGGTAGTGCCAGGTTCAAAATCCCCATCGGAAAAACTTATGAAGCCATCATCAACGATGTGTAAGGTGTCCCCATTATCGTTTACTACTTCAGCAGCCACCAGGGGGCCAAATTCAAAGGCATAACCAAGGCCATTGGGACCTTTGGGCCAGACCAGATCGGCGTTGGCATTATCCGCATCCGGAGTGGATATGGAACCTAAATTCGTAACTAAAACCCGAATCTGATTCCCTTCAATAATGGTTTCTTTCAGCCGGTCATGGTGGGGATCTTCCTGCAGAGTTTTGTCCAGAGCTTTGCGGAATTTTTTCATAATTTCAAATCGCTCTGCCGGTGGTAGTGTTTTTAAATCAATTTTATCAAAATTTTGTGCAAATAAAAGAGAACCAAGACAAAGCCAGGACAAAATAACCAACAGGGTGTTAAAATACTTCTTCATTTTCTTCCCTTCTTTCAAAAAATATTTTTAGTTTTCAGAAAAAATACCAATTGTATTTTAAAAATCAAAAGTCAATCCCCAGCGAACTTCACGAGGTGGTCCTAACCAATCTTCACGTTTGAAAAAGTTATCCAGAAAGCGAACGGGAAAGAAATTATCCGGGTCTCGCTGAATACGTTGACGTAAAAGATCGAAGCGTGTGGGATTGATGGTTTCTTCCAGAGCCGTAAGAGATCTTCCTGTGCTGGACCATACGAATCGTTCGTTTTTAAAATCAAAGGCATTGTTAATTTGCACAAATAGCGAAGCCCGCATGCCTTTATAATGGAAAAATTTTTCAAATTTTAGGTCCACATTCTTTTGTAAAGGACGGCGAGCGCTATTAACTTCAAAGCGCACGGGTTGAACCGAGGAAGGAACTCTTGGAGTGTAGGGGGTTCCCGTCCACAGATTACCGATGGCACTGAATGCCCAGTCATTGTCTTTGCTGAGAATAAGAGTTGCATTCAAGGTATGAGTTCGATCAAAATCCAGGGGGACAAATTTTTGCTCGGTAGCCCGACCGGAACGAGCATCGAGAGCTAAAAGCAGAGGATCGTCAAAGGCGCCTTCACCGATTTGAAATGTGTAATCAAGAGTTGCCGAAAGCAACCCACCTGGCGATTTCCTCTTTAACAAGGAAAAAGTAAATCCTCGTACATTGGCATAACTGATATTGGTTACCACATTAAATTCTTTGTCCAGGGCCACTTCTCCGGCAAAGACTCTTCGAACCTGAATGAGATTCGTCACATCTTTGTAAAAGACCGTTAAGTCGATTTTAAGGTCTTCAGTAAATTGTTGTTGCAGACCCACTTCATACTGGACGCTTCGTTCTGGATTCAGGTTGGCGTTGCCGAAAGTAGGCACGGCATTGAAATCCAGATCCTCAAATCGTGGATTGGTGAAAATAGAGATAAAGGTAGGATTCTGGTAAAAATGTCCGTAGGAAAAACGAATAATACCCCGATCGGTAATGGGAAAGCTCAAACTGATTCGCGGTGCCAGCCGATGTTTGGGAGAGGATCTCACCAGATTTTTATCCACACCGGTATCCACAGTACCAGCCAGGTCCGGATTGTAGAGCGCTCGCGTATGCAGAAATTCATAGCGGGCTCCAATATTTAAAATGAATGTCTTAGCAATTTCCATTTTGTCAAGAAAATAAATGGCCGCTTGAACTGGTTTGCGTTTGTAGTACTGGTAATCGGTAAATTCAGGATTTAAAAAGGGGTAAGGAATCAAAGGTTTTTCATCTCCTACTCGATAGAGTAAAGTATACGATTCGGCCTCGAGACGATGATGTTGAAATTCTGCGCCAAATTTTAGCTCATGATCCGGATGAACCTGACTGACCACATCCAATTTGGCTGTAAGGGTTCGTGATTTAAACCAGTTGCGCCGTAAATCGGTACCTCCCGCAATAAAATCTGTCTGGGGAAATAAATTGTTAGTTATGCGCCCCTCAAAGCTGGGGACGTATCTGGGATCAAATGGATCTTTAAAAGCATACGTTCTTTCATGGATAAAACCGATTCCCAGTTTTAACGTGTAAAAGGTTTTACTGCTCAAAGTGTGAGTAATTCCAATGGAGTGGTTGGTACCGTTGTTAAAAGTTTTAGCGCGGCCATCGGGATTGAAACGAAATCTGCGAAAGATGTTCACCCCACCCTGAACCACAGGGAAGCGTTCCCCATCATCCAGAATGAGGTCATAAGTGAGTTTAAATTTGGTACTGGGTTTCCAGGTAAATTTTCCGGTTAAATTAAGACTTTCGCGCGTATTCATGGGGACAATTTTACGGTCACCATCCGCGCGACCATTGCCCAGAGGATCGATAACAAAAGATTCCTGATCAATAAATAAAATTTCATCCGGATTGTACACCCGGATGCCGTAAAGATAGCCATCGTCCACCTCTCGAACACCGGAAGTAAAGAAAGTGAACTTTTTACCAAAAATAGGCATGGGACCACCAAAAGTCCATTCTATCCTCGTGTGATTTAAAGGATCAAAGTCCCCTATATTGAAGAAAATATCGTCACGACTGCTAACATGATCGCCTGTCCAGAATTTAAAGCTCCCGCTGTAATCGGGGCCGCCATCTTTGGTGACAAAATTAATCACACCACTGAGAGCATTGCCGTATTCTGCGCTAAAAGTGCCGGCCGAAAGGGAAACTTCTTCTACGGCATTAGTTGCAATCCCTACACCCTGAAGATTATTGAAAGGATTCACGATGGAAATTCCATTCACCTGATAGGCTATTTCATTTGAACGACCACCGCGAATATGTAAGGCACCGGAATTATCTTTTATCACACCGGCCTGCAAGCTGATTACATCATTTATTTGATCCACAGGCAATTGATTGATCACATCTTTGGTTACAGCTACCAGCGTGTTGGTTAAGTCTTCCCGTACAAGTGGGTTGCGTTCGGCATACACCTCCACCGCACTCATTTCCACCGCCGAAGGTTTCAGTTTTTGATTAATACGAGTGGTAAAATCCACATTCACCCGAACTCCTTTGAGTTCCACAGTTTGATATCCAATAAAAGAAATTTTTACAGTATAAATGCCAGGCGGTACATTTAAAATGACAAAATTACCGTTCAGGTCAGTGGCTGCTCCAAGCGTTGTGCCTACAAGTTGTACATTAGCTCCGGGTAAAGGTTCATTGGTATCCGCATCCACCACACGACCGACGATTTTCCCGGTAGTCCCACCATATAACAATGAAAAAAACAATAAGGTTATAATAGCTATGAGGGGAAATGAAAAGTTGCGCATGATAACACCTCTTCCTCTCGGAAATAATAATTGCATTTTTTTAAATTTCCCAATATACAAAAT
>CAZMEG010000397.1:0-3962 GCA_964565205.1 uncultured Cytophagia bacterium | reverse complement strand
TGGTTACGACAGATACGTCCTCTGGCCGTTGGAACCATGATCGTTGCGGCTTTTTACACCCTATTTAATTTGCGCACTTCTTTAGTTCAGGGCATCGGGAAAGCCATACGAGATTTACAAAAACTGAAAGCCCAGGCGGGACCGGTGTCTCGTCTGGAAATTGACCTTGATTTTAAGAAGATTATTGTGGCCATATTAATTCTGGCTATACCTCAATTTATTCTTTATATGTATTTCAGTGGCTCTTTTGTTGGATCACTTATACTAACGGTTGTACTTTTAATTATTGGTTTCCTGTTTTCGGCCGTTGCGGGTTATCTGGTGGGTCTCATTGGAAGTTCTAATAATCCCATAAGTGGCTTAACTCTGAGCACCTTATTGATTTCAGCGGTGTTGATGGTAGCTATTGGAGTCACGGGGGTTCGGGGTGTAGCCGCAGTGCTGGGCGTAGCAGGGGTGGTATGCTGTGCCGCCGGCATCGCTGGAGACATGACTCAGGATTTAAAAGTTGGGCATATTCTGGGAGGTACCCCCTGGCGTATGCAGATTGGCGAAATAATTGGTGTTCTTTTCGCAGGGGCTTTACTTATGCCATTTATTGCGGTAATGGACGAAGTTTATCACATAGGTAGCGCTGAACTGCCTGCACCTCAGGCGGGTCTCATGGCGCTTATGGCCAAAGGCATTGTAGGGGGCGAAATGGCCTGGCCTCTGGTCATCGTGGGCGTATTTTTTGCCATTGGTTTGATTTTGATAAAGTCTCCCTCACCCATGTTGATTGCGGTTGGCATGTATTTACCATTTCATTCCACGGCAGCTATTTTTGTGGGTGGTATTGTGCGCTGGATCATGGGACGGGCCATGGAAAAAAGAAATCTTACTGAAGAACAAAAAACCAGAGGCGAAAATACCGGGGTTCTGCTGGCCTCGGGATTCATTGCTGGAGAATCCCTGATGGCCGTTATCCTCGCCTTTGTGGTCCTTTACTTCAATGTGACCGAAAGTAGCTTCAGTTTAGCTAAACTGGCGCCAATTACTTCACCATGGCTGGGTTTGATTGTTTTTGCCATTCTTTTTTACGCATTTATTAAAATTCCTTTGGATAGTACAACTAAAAAAGGCATTCCAAGCACCCACGTTGAATAATGCCATTGCACAAAAAGGAAACAATTGCTGAAGAAAGCTTTTTAAATAAACGGCCCAGATGGAATCGCGAGTGGAAGAAAAATGACCACGGAATGGTGGAGATAATTATGCCAAAATTCGGCAAACATCCCATTGGCACATGGCTTATGAAACACATGCAAAAGCCCACCTATCGATTGAAACTCGACGAGGTGGGCAGTTTTGTGTGGGAACGTTGTGATGGGACATATAAAGTAGAAGAAATCGGGCAACTTTTGCAGGAAAAATTTGGTGAAAAAGTTGAACCGGTCTTTGAACGTTTAATGTTATTTTTTCGTCAACTGGAAAAAATTAAATCGATCATTTGGGTATGATCAACCTGAAGATAAAACTCTAAGGAGGCTCATGTGGAAAAAGAAGTACTGGAGCAAATTAATGCACAAATTGATTCCTACCAGGAAGAAGTGATTCAATTACAAACCGAATTAACGGCGCGTCCGGCACTTGCCCCGGAAAATGGGGGGGAAGGGGAGTCAAATAAAGCAGAATTTTTGCACGAATATTTGAAAAATACTTTAAAATGCGATGAAATTAAAAGATTGGATGCCCCCGACGATCGAGTCCCTACGGGGAAACGACCTAATCTTGTGGGAATTATTCAGGGTAAAAATCAAAAACGCACCCTGTGGATCATGACACACATGGACGTAGTTCCGCCGGGGGATCTCAGCAAGTGGGACGGCGACCCCTGGCAGGTTCGTGTGGTTGAGGGTAAAATCTATGGTCGGGGTACTGAAGACAACCAGCAGGGTATTGTTTCCTCACTACTCACCGCCAAAGCTTTTCGAGATAAAAATTTACAACCTGAACAAAACATTGGCCTGTTGCTGGTCGCCGATGAAGAAACCGGCAGTAAATATGGGGTACAATATTTACTGGAACATCATAAAGACCTGTTTCACCAAGAAGATTGGTTCATCATTCCCGATGCCGGTAATGAGCAGGGCACCATGATTGAGGTGGCCGAAAAAAGCATCATCTGGATAAAATTCCGTGTGTTGGGCAAACAGACGCATGGTTCAACTCCGGGCAAAGGCGTCAATGCACACAGGGCGGGAGCTAATTTAATCGTTAAACTTAATAATTTGTACGTGATGTATAACGCAGCCGATCCCGTATTTGATCCACCCACGAGTACCTTTGAGCCGACCAAAAAAGAACCCAATGTTCCCAATATTAACACCATTCCGGGGGAAGACATTTTTTATTTTGACTGCCGTTTACTCCCCAATTATGATGTGGATCACTTCTGGGTCAATGTAAAAAGAATTTGTCAGGAAATCGAGAACCGCTATCATGTAAAAATTGAAACTTCATCGGAACAGGAACTCCGTGCAGCACCTCCCACTCCTGCCGATGCTCCCGTGGTTTTAGCAATTAGAAAAGCAGTATCCGAGTTGAGGGGCTTGCAGGCCCAGCCGTGTGGTATTGGTGGTGGTACGGTGGCTGCGTTTTTACGTGAAGCTGGTTTTAATGTGGCTGTTTGGGCTACCATGGAGGAAACTCAGCATGAACCCAATGAATGCTCAAAAATTGAAAACACATTGAATGACGCTAAAGTTTTCGCCCATGTAGCTCTACAGCCCTAAACTTGATTAAGCCCAAATAATTCTTAATTAAAGATTCGTACATCTTACAAATCGGGGGATTAAATATCTTCAGGGTAATTTATGACCTCAAGTGAGAGAGCCGTTCGTAAAATTTTAAAAGAATGTCTCGCTGTTAAAAAAAACGAATCCATCATTATTTTAAGTGAACATAATAACCATAAAATTGGAGAAGCCTTCTGGCAGGCTATTCAAAAAATCAGTAAATTTTCTTTCTGGACTCAATTTTTAAAAAAAGGCAATGGGTCCCCATTACATGCCTCCTTAATGTCCAGTTGTTTGAAATGTAATATCGTAATAATTATTTCCTCACAAATTTTGCAGGCCGAGTCTATTCAAGAGGTACTGCGCGTGGGCACCCGGATACTGGGCTTTCAACCTGCATTTTATCAACAATTACAAAGAACACCAGCGACCAACTTTAAAATGGTGGCTGAAAAGAGTCGCAAACTTGCTGATGTTTTCAAAATAGGCAAAAAGCTAAGATTAATCTCACCTTCTGGCACCGATGCCATTTTTCCTATTGCTAAAATGAAAACACATGCCGACACGGGACTGGTTCATAATGCCAGCGAGTTTGCCTGGTTACCTTCAGGAGAGGCGGATATTTTTTTTAAAAAAGCACCCGTGGAAGGTAGAGTTGTCCTGGATGGTCTCCTGGGTAGGAAAAAGTCTTCAGAAAAGATTCAGATAAATTTTTCCAGAGGGCATATTACCCAGATTAAAGGGGGTTCCGAAGCAGAAATTCTTAGAAAAAATTTGCGAAAGTTTGGCAGGGAGGGTCGTAGCATTTTCAAGCTCGGTATCGGTACAAACCACCAGGTTAGATTTGGTCAATCAGCCCATGAGGATGCAAAAACTTATGGCCTGGTACACCTCGGTTTTGGCCTGGGGGAAAGCTGGCCAATTGGTGGCAAACTCATTTCGCCTGTAAAAGGTTATCTCTCTCACTCAACCATCGAAATCGATGGTAAAGTGATTTTAAAAGAAGGGAAAATCGTTATTTGAAAGTGAGTAAGATCCGAGGCGGTCCAAAAAAGATAACTGGTTTTATTTAAATCTGCAATATACTGCACTTAGAGACCGCTACTTTCCCATATATGGTTAGACACTGTCCCTGAGAGCGACTTTATTGCAATTTATGGGATAGTTTTTTATATTTTTTAAAAA
>CAZMEG010000396.1:0-3971 GCA_964565205.1 uncultured Cytophagia bacterium | reverse complement strand
CCCGGGGCTGTCTAAAAAGATAATCGATTTTAATTTAAAGCTACAAAATATAGTGGTCAGGGACTGCTTCTATTCTATATATGGAAAGACACTGTCCCTGACAGCGTGTTTTTGGACAGCCTCGAGGCTTTATGGAGAAAGAGAGTTTCTGTGGGGTCAATTAAAGCGCAAAGAACTGGCTGGTTGGGAGTGTATGTTTTTACCCTCCACCCCCTTTTGAGAGGTTAAAATGAGGGTATTTCAGAGCAAAATCGTCAAATGTAATTTTGATAAAATTATAGAGTTACAGAGTCGGAAGAAAACAGCGTAAAAGGCGATTTTATAAGATCAATATTATTAATAAATTCTGTGTTTTTTGAAATCCTATTAAACTTTAGGAAAAGAGCTCAGGCCTTCACTTCTTTAATCTTTTCAGCACAAACTTGCCCAGGATAAAAATGTCATCGCCTTTGCGCAAATAATCGAAAAACTGCTTACCCATCTCCCGCCATAACGGTTCATTGATATCATAAAAAATATTTTTGCCATCCCGGGTGCCTGCTATGAGGTCGGCGTGGCGAAGGAGGGAAAGGTGGTGGCTAACGGTTGTCTGGTTCATGCCGAGAGCTTCGGCGATTTCGGTGACATGGCAGGGACCCTCTTTGGCAAGGTAAAGCATGATGCGTAATTTGCTTTCTTCACTGATAAGGCGCAAAATTTTTGACGCTTTTTTAATATATTCTTCCGGGAAAAACTCCACAGCATTTTTATTTTTTTTGATGGTTAAAAACTTCATTTTTGCTTAATATTACTTAAACAAAACTATACTGGCAAAAGTTACTCTAGAATTATAGGGATCGACAATTGTATCAGCATATTTCAGAAGCTTTGCCTTTTTAGCCTTGATGGAGCGTAATAACGTATAAATAGGAGCGAAACCACACACCCGGTAGCGATCTTCATATTTTTCAGCTGTTCGGTAAAAGGCTTCCGCATCCAGTTGTTCGATGGCTTTGATAAGTTCCTGATCATATTCCTTTACCCGGGTCATGAAGTTTAAATCGGGAGCGGTGCGATCCCCATATCGGACCCCCACGTGAGAAAAATCTACACTGGCGATGAGACAAACCCTTCGGCCAAAACTTTCGATGGTGTTTTGCAAAGCATTAGTGAAATCATCAATCAGGTCTGGAGCTTCGGGGAATGTATTTCTGTCCAGAAAATGATAAGAAAATGAACATAGAATCGGAACGAAAGTAAATGGTTTTTGTTTTTGCTGAAACAGATATTGCAGAAAAATTAATTGAAATTCAATAGTATGTTCACTTTTGTGTGGTAATACTTCGGAAAAATAATCGCCCTGACATTGCGTTTTTAATTGCTGAATAAAATCTTTGTCGTGCCGTGCCACCCCGAAGGGGGTTTCAAAATCTTTAGCAAGGACAGAGTAAAGATTTCGCAATCCGGAATGCCCGGTACCAAGAATAATAAAGCAATCCACTTCTGAAGCTTCTGCTAACGCTCGATACGCATGACTGTAGCACGGTCCTCCACCTCGCAGGTCAATATGAGGCACAACAATGCCGCCTATTTCAGGGCTATCGGGCTTGGTTGAAAAGTTCGGAAGCCCGGCTCCCTGAGGATGCGTAAAGAAATTTTCCAGTTGTTGCTTCAATTCTTTTGGATCTTCGGGGTAGCTTTTTCCAGCATGTGAGGCCTTTCTCACAGGCTGATTCATAAACTCCTTTTGCATTTGTCTCAATCTTTGCTGGAAATGGTTATTTTCCAGAAAGAAATGTTCATCAAGGTTATCTACAATCTGGGCTAATTGTTCTTCATAAATGAAGCTCCCGAAAGCCTGGAAATATTTATAGCGAAGGTCCTTCTGGGAGTGCCGGCCATCGAAGAATTGAAGCAGGAAAAACACATCGGGGGATAGCACAATCATATCGGTGGCTATACCGGTAGGATCGCGCAGACCTATAAGCTGGCCCTGGGGTGTTTCCACAGGAAAAGCTTCCACATAGCGAATCTTGGGGTAGTCAAGCTCTGAATTTCTCATTTACTTTCCGGATTATTTTTCTTCTCTTTTGGTCGAATGACACAGAGGAACCCAAACGGCTCATCTCCCATATTTTCAAACTGATGCTCTTCAAAAGGTGCAATATAAACGGCATCCCCAAAGCTCAATTCATGCACTTCCCGGCCCAGGAGCACCCTTCCTTTACCGCGCAGTACAACAATACCATGGTCATGACTGTGTTTATCCAGCGACGATTTTCCACCTGGAGCAATTTCAAAATAACGAATGACAAAATTTTGAGACCCATCCTCGGGTCCGATAATGACCTGTTTGATGGCATCCCGGGCACCGCCACTTTTATATTCCTCCACTTTAATGCCATCCCAGAGAAAACTCGGTTGCCTATTTTTAAATTTGTGCACAACTCCCATGTTTCCCTTCCTCAATTACCTTAAAATTTCGTACCACAAAGCAGTCGACCAGTTGAATCCCTTTCCCTGCACGCGGTTTCACCTTGATGCCACGATCCGGGGTGCCCCAGTTACTTGTGTCGGGCAATTTTATGATAGGGGTTGTTCTATGCTGTTTGCTCATTTTATGTTCCACCAAAATAAAATGAATGGTTAAAATTGATTAAAGAGACCTACCCTTTATTATAGTCAAGGCGTGCAAAATATATTACTCCCTTAATCCACCACTCCCTTACTCCTCTTTGCATTTGTCCAAAACCTGCGCATAAATAAGTGGTCTCGGATTTTGGCGATAAGTTGTTTGATTAGTTATCATTTAAAACGATCACTTTTAATGAACTATTCCCCCGGCGTACAACTTCAAAAGCCTGATCACACTTGTTTAATGAAAATCGGTGTGTAACCAGCTTGTTGGCTGTCACGACACCGGATTCAATGAGTTGCAAAGCTTCTCGAGTATCAACCGGTCCACAGGAGTAACTGCAAATCAGGTCAATTTCATTAAAATAGAAACGAAAAGGTTGAATAGCAAGAGTTTGATCTTCCGGGGCTGGCGTAAATAACAACACCGTAGCCCCTTTGCCCGCACATTCGATTCCCATCCGCATCGCATCAATCGAATCAGGACAAACGATGACCACATCGGCCATCTCCCCCCGGGTTACCTCTCGCAATTTTTCCACTACCGATTCATTTTTGAAATCAATTGTGGCATCGGCACCAAATTTCATGGCTTTTTCAAGTCTAAAAGGCACACAATCCACTCCGATGATTTGTTTTGCCCCTTGATGTTTCGCCAGCAGGATATGCATTTGCCCCATGACCCCTAAACCCAGGACAAGCATGCGATCTCCCGATGTTAAGCGAGCCCGTTTTAACGATTTGACCACACAGGCCAGGGGTTCAATCAGAGCTCCGTCTTCGAAAGATAATCGGGCAGGAAGCTTAAGCGTGTCGCCATGCAAATTCTGCGCCGGTACTCGAAAATATTCTGCCAGTCCACCCGGTTCGATGTGAGAAGCTTTCCACACAGGACAAAGGGAATATTGTCCTTTCCGGCAATATTTACAATCGAAACACGGCGCATGATGATGAACAAAGACGCGGTCACCTATCTGGAAATCCTCTACACGCGCACCTATTTCAACAATGACCCCTGCCGGCTCATGTCCCATGAAGACCGGTGCTTTCTTGCGAACGTACCACTTCATCACATCACTACCACAGATGCCACAGGCTTTCATCTTTACCAGAACATCGTCAGGGCCTACGGCGGGCACAGGGATTTCCTCGAGGCGAATATCATCTATGTCATAAAGACGAACTGCTTTCATTTTACCGCTTAACTTATTACCTTCTTTTAATCGTAAAAAACTATACGTTAAAAATTTAGTCTGAAAGCGTCCTCGCCGAAAAATATCGGGCACCAAGCCATTAAAAAAGGCTCGACAAGACGCCTTCGCGCTATGCTTTTACAGCAGCCACAATAAGTTTTAGAA
>CAZMEG010000395.1:2250-3992 GCA_964565205.1 uncultured Cytophagia bacterium | reverse complement strand
CATCCCGATTCTTTATTATTTGCGCGACTCGCCCATGCTTATTTAGAAAACGATCGTATTGATGAAGCCATTAAACTTTGTGAAGAAGGATTAACCCGGCATCCCTATTACGTTACCGGACATATGGTTTTGGGGAAATGCTATTTAGCCAAACAGTTGTACGATCAGGCAGAAAAGGAATTCAAAAGAGTTCTTTTATTCGATCCAAAATATTTAGCCGCCCACAAATATTACGGTGATTTAATGCGTGCTATTGGTTGGGAAAAAACCGCCATTCAAAATTACAAAAAAATTCTCCAGATCGACCCATTTGAATAATGGGCTCAACAAGCAGTAGGGGATTATATCATAGAGGCTGAAACTCCAGAAACAACCACTGAAAAAGAGGAAGTAGAAGGACAAAAAGAAGAAACCGAAACCATTACATTTGAGCCTGAAAAATCGGGGGAAGAGCCCGGGCAGGAAGAAACCGTTACCCTTGAAAAAGTAGCTCCTGTCACAGAAAATCCCGAAGAAGAAGATTTTTTATTTAACGAGGGAGAATCCACTAAAACGGAAGAGCTAACAAATTTCGAAGAATTTCAGTTAGATGATCAGGAAACCGAGAAGTTTTCCACCATTCTTGATGATATTTTTAAAGACGAAATTGAAGACGAAGAGAAAAGTGAACAAAGGTCCAGTCTAACCGAAACACAAACTGTACAAAAAGAATCTTTGACACAATCTGAGCAAAAAGAAACGGATGAAACTCCGGAAAATATTTTAACAACACTTGAATCTGAACAGGAACCACCAATTAAAACCCAGAAGGTAGAAGAAACAAAAAAACAAGAACAAAAGGACGAAGATACTAATCAAAAAACTTCGGGGGATAAAATCATTACACCCACATTAGGTGAAATATACGCAGCCCAGGGGCAGTATTCCAAAGCAATCCATGTATTCGAAACCCTCCTTAAAAAGCACCCCGACAAACAGGAATACTTGCAAAAAATCGAGCTACTCAAAAAGAAATTAGAAGAATCAAAAGATGCACCAAAGGATTGAGAAAGTTAGAAAGCGTATTCAAGAATTAAACCTTGATGCCTTTCTAACTACCTCTTTGGTGAACATTCGATATTTATTTGGGTTTACCGGGTCCAATGCCATTGCATTGATTACGCCTGTTCACACTTACTTTGTGACCGATCGTCGTTATACAAACCAGGCTAACCTGCAGGTGAAAAATTCTGAAATCTTAATTGCCGTTCAGGATTTATTTGCTCCATTAAAATCTAAAAATATTTTGTTACCGGGTAACCGGGTAGGGTTCGAAGCAGAATACCTGACTGTCAAACAGTTTATTTATTTGCGAAAACATTTTCCTGAAATTAAATGGATTGGTTCGGAAAAAATCATAGAACTTATTGCCAGTGTCAAAGATACTCCAGAGATTGAATTGATTCAGCAGGCCGGTAAAATTTGTGGTAAAGTTTATGAAGAACTTTTAACACTTATAAAGCCAGGAGTAAGTGAACTGGATATTTCCGCTGAAATTTCTTATCGTTGTAAAAAACTTGGGAGCGAAAAGGACCCTTTTGAACCCATTGTGGCCAGTGGGTGGCGATCTGCCTTACCTCATGGTATTTCTACTCAAAAACAAATTGAGCCCGGAGAATTAATTATTCTTGATTTTGGCGCCACCATTCAGGGTTACACCGCTGATTTCACCCGTACCGTGGTGGTGGGAAAACCCAACTCCA
>CAZMEG010000395.1:0-2240 GCA_964565205.1 uncultured Cytophagia bacterium | reverse complement strand
GTTCGGGAAGCTTTGCAACTGGCAGAACATTCCACCAAACCGGGTTTAACCGGACAGACCCTGGACAAAATTGTTCGGGATTTCATCGGTAAACATGGGTACGGTCCGTATTTCCAGCACTCTTTGGGACATGGTCTCGGTTTGGATGTACATTCTTTGCCACGCATTGGAATGCGCAGCCGTGACAAAATTGAAGAACGTCAGGTAGTTGCACTTGAGCCGGGCATTTATCTGCCCGATCTGGGTGGGGTACGAATCGAAGATGATTTTGTGGTCACAAAAAGTGGTGTAGAAAATTTGACGCCATTTCCAAGGGAGCTGGTGAGTGTCTGAGAATCATGCGCCTTTATTTTCCATTGTGATCGTGACATTTAATAACGCCCCACACATTGTCCCCTGTTTACAATCCCTGGTTAGAGAATTTGAATCTTTCGATCACGAAGTCATTTTAATTGACAATCACTCTTCAGATGACACCATCAATCAGGTGAAGCCTTTTATAAAGAATGTAAGTAATTCTCATGCCTGGACTTTCATTAAAAATTCAGTTAATGTGGGATTTACTAAAGCGCTAAATCAGGGACTAAAAAAATGTAAAGGCAGGTACATCCTGGTGCTAAATCCTGATACCAGAGTTACACCGGGTTCGATCAAAATTCTATTAGGTATTCTGGAGCAGGATTCGTCTGTGGGAGTTGTGGCGCCGCAATTAATTTATCCGGATGGCAAAGTTCAACCATCATGTCGGCGTTTTCCTAAACACCGGGATATTGTTTTTGAAATTCTGGGATTAAGCCGCTTATTCAAAACAAGTGCCTTATTCAATGGCTGGAAAATGGGCGACTTCGACCATTCAGCCAGAAAATCTGTGGATCAACCCCAGGGGGCATGCTTATTATTTCGTCGCAAGTTATTAGAAGAAGCGGGGTACTGGGATGAAGCTTTCCCCATGTTCTTTAGTGATGTAGATTGGTGTTTAAGAGTTAAACAACATGGCTGGCAAATTGTATTCGAACCCCGAGCTAAAGTGATTCATTACAAGGGGGCAAGTATTTACCAGAAGCGCCCGGCCATGATCTGGAATTCTCATATTTCCTTTTACCGATACCTTAAAAAACATCGCTCTAACCCACTGCTCAACACAGTTCTTGGTTTACTCTTGATTATCACGGCTATTTTTCGTAGTTTTTGGACACGCGTACAAGCATTATTGTGGAGGGACCATGGAATCCAATACAAATATTGAAACCATTGTTCAGGATGATATAGGCATCATTAATATAGAAGGTGAAGTAACCAGTTATTCAGAAAAAGCCTTGCAAGAAGCATACAAACAATTAACCGATCAGGGGCTGAAAAAGATCGGCTTAAATTTTGAAAAAGTTTCCTATATAAACAGTGCCGGCATGGCCATTATCATTAATCTACTCACCAAAAGCCGCAAATCAGGCCAGACATTATGTTCCTGGGGGCTTACCGATCATTATCGAAAAATATTTGATATGGTAGGTATTACCCGGTACATGGAAGTATATAAAAACCAGCGTGAGGCTTTGAAAGGATTTTAAATTTAAATGCAATTTTCATTAACAGCAAAGCCTTTCTTTAAGTCTATTTTTATTACACTAATTTTGACCTTATTTTGCCTACAGTGTTTTAAAAGCCGCGAAAAAAAGACAAAAACTCATTTTAATCAGCATAACCCGATACAATTAAGTCATATTATTTTAGAGGGTATCCGTCATCTTATAGATGAATTATTAATTTCGGAAGTGTGGTTTCGTAATTCAGATGTAACCATTAATGCAAAAAAAAATTTGTTGCTCCATGCGAAAATCTTTAACTTTAGCCTAAACGGAGACAGTACACGTCATGTTTATACGCATTGGAAAATCTTTGTTAAAGCTAAAGAAGAATTCAAATATATTAACATTTTAACATTTGATGAAAATGAAAATAAAACTGTAAATAAAGATTCTTTATTTTTAAATGTCTATAAAATCTCTCCAGAAATCTTCGATGAAAAATATAAATTACCTGATCAAATAAAAGTGACTTACTGGCCTAAAGGCTATAAAAAGCAGCACAAATTAATAACTTTAACCATGATCAAAAATAAAAAAGACCATTACCAGGTGATCCATTAGGAGAATGTCAAGATTAACTGACATTTCTATTTTTTTAATTATCAAATCCTTAAATTACCTTTCTTAATAATGTCCAAGTTCCGTAACAATATT
>CAZMEG010000394.1:0-4004 GCA_964565205.1 uncultured Cytophagia bacterium | reverse complement strand
GGGCCAAGAGAGGGGGATTTAGGGGGTGAGTTTGAAGAATGTACAGATCATATAAATAGTTGAAGAGACTATGGAAAGAGTCTAGTGCGAAGGCCTCTCGCCGAGTCCCCTGCAACAAAGGTTAGTATTTGTTCGTCCTCGGCGAGGACGCCTTCGGACTAGTTTTTGAATTTTCATAATAAAAAAAGGAGGGAATTATGAAAAGATCATTATTAGGGCTCGTGGGAATCATCTTGAGTGGTTCCTTAATATTAGCAGGCTGTCAGCCAAAGTCACAGCAACCTGCTGAAGTTTCCTACAGCAAAGCCGTGGCCGTTTTGCATCCCACCGAAGGTCATCAGGTACACGGTATAGTGACCTTTACAAAAGAGGCAAACGGCATTCGAGTGGTGGCTGATGTGGAAGGTTTAACCCCGGGTAAGCACGGATTTCATATTCATGAATTTGGAGATTGTAGCAAACCGGATGCTACGTCGGCTGGTGGTCACTTTAATCCAGAAGGGAATCCCCATGCCGGTCCTGAGGCTGCCAAACGTCATGTGGGGGATCTTGGTAATCTGGAAGCGGATGAATCGGGTAAGGCTCATTACGACCGTGTGGACACCCACCTGGCTCTGGGAGGCACTAACTCCATTATTGGTCGTGCAGTAATCATACATGAAAAAGAAGATGACCTGACCTCCCAGCCAACCGGTGCGGCTGGCGCACGTGTGGCCTGCGGTGTAATAGGCATTGCAAAAGAATAATTTGCTGTTTTTTTTCACCTGTTAAAAGTCTTATAAACACACGGAGCTCTGGAGTGCTGAAAGGGAAGGATCGATGTTCACCCATCGTCCAGCACTCCAGAAATCCGTTATGATCTTGCTTTTTTAACAAAATTTTGCAAAGATCAAATTTAATAATCCCAGGGTCAAATCAAGACCATAATTCCAATAAACAGATAAACAGGGTTTGGAGATTATATTTAGGATTCGGGATGTGAATTTTTGGAATTTTAAGGTTTCATTTGTAGAAAAAATTTATCATAAAGTCATAAATCAGAGAATACCCTATGATTCCCTTAAAAGACACCATACCTTCTCAGACTTTTCCTGTTGTGAATATTTCTTTAATCGTAATTAATTCTATCGTTTTTTTATATGAAGTGTCTTTAGGCCCTCAGTTAGGCGAACTATTCAAAGTTTTAGGCGTTATCCCGGTAAAATATTTCTGGCTCAAACAATATGAGCCATTTAATCTGGTCGAACGGTATTTGCCACTTTTTACTTCCATGTTTTTGCATGGCGGCTGGGTTCATATCATCGGCAATATGTGGTATTTATGGATATTTGGTGACAATGTGGAAGATCGTATGGGTCATGGGCGCTATCTTTTATTTTATATTCTGTGTGGACTGGCGGCCGGTTTGACCCATATTTATTTAAATCCTACTTCAACAGTACCCACAGTAGGTGCCAGTGGTGCCATTGCCGGGGTGATGGGAGCTTATTTCATCCTGTTTCCACATTCGAGAGTGCTCACGCTGTTGCCCATATTCTTTTTTATTGATATTATCGAAATTCCGGCTTTCTTTTTTCTGGGATTCTGGGTGTTACTACAATTTTTTCAGGGTGCTATTACTCTAATGGCAACTCCGACGGCCGGTGGCGTAGCCTGGTGGGCACATTTTGGCGGTTTTATCACCGGAGCCGTGCTGGTATTTTTCTTTAAGAAACCGAAACGTCATGTTCGTCCAACATATCGTGATCAATATTTTCCATGGTAAAATAAAACGAGGTGAACCATGAGTTTCATAGATGTTTTCTGGATTTTTATCATGATTTCGGCGCTGCAACCTATCATTCGCCAGCGCATGCTGGAATCTTCTCGCATGCGATTGATGCAAAAAATAGAAAGAAAACGCAACAGCCGTCTGATTGCTCTAATTCATCGCCAGGAGACCATGAGTTTGCTGGGCTTTCCGGTCATGCGCTATATTAACATAGAAGATTCTGAGGAAATTTTACGCGCCATAAAATTAACCGATCCAGGCATTCCTATTGATCTAATCATCCACACGCCAGGCGGCATAGCCCTGGCTGCCAAACAAATTGCCATGGCTTTGAAAAAACACCCGGCTAAAGTAACGGTGTTTGTCCCTCACTATGCCATGTCCGGCGGCACACTGATTGCCCTGGCCGCTGATGAAATCGTCATGGATCCCAATGCCATTCTGGGACCCGTTGACCCTCAACTGGGACAGTATCCTGCCGCTTCCATTCTGGCAGCCATTGACAAGAAAAAAGCCTCTGAAATAGATGATCAAACTCTAATTTTAGGAGATGTGGCTCGTAAAGCTATTCAGCAGCTTAAAAACACAGTGAAGGAAATTTTACAAGGTCGTCTGCCAGAAGATAAAGTAGAACAAATTGCCGATCTCCTGTCCCGGGGTGAATGGACCCACGATTATCCCATCATGGTTGAAGAAGCGCAATCCTTTGGATTGCCCGTAACTACCGAAATGCCAGAAGAGATTTATCAATTTATGAACCTGTTTCCACAACCCTATCAGAAAAAGTTACCCACGGTGCAATATATTCCGGTACCTTATGTACATGGAAGGAATCAGCAAAGTGAAAGATGAGCTTAATTTGAACAAATATATATTAAAAAAGGAGGCGATAAATCGTGAAAATCTCGGCTTATGCGGCTCTGGGAGAAAAACAGCCACTGCAAAAATTTGAATACGAGGCTCCACCACTGGGCCCCATGGATGTAGAAGTGCGAATCACACACTGTGGTATCTGCCACAGCGACATCCATCTCATTGATAACGATTGGCAAATGAGTACCTATCCACTGGTACCGGGACATGAAATCATCGGTATGGTTACTGAAATCGGCTCGGAAGTTAAGCATCTGGAAAAAGGTCAAAGAGTGGGTATTGGCTGGCAAAGAAGTAGCTGTTTAATCTGTGATCATTGTTTACGTGGGGAAGAAAACCTGTGTCCGGAGTCCGAAGATACCTGCTTAGGTCACTATGGAGGATTTGCCGAATATATTCGCACAGATAGCCGTTTTGTATTTAAAATCCCGGAGACACTGGATTCAGCCCAGGCGGCGCCATTGCTGTGTGGCGGCATCACCGTTTATTCGCCTTTAAAAAGATACGGAGTGACACCTAACATGAAGGTAGGGGTCATTGGCATTGGGGGTCTGGGACACCTGGCTTTGCAATTTGCACGAGCTTTTGGCTGTGAAGTTACGGCTTTTTCCACTTCACCAGAAAAAGAGGTGGAAGCCCGAGCCCTGGGGGCTCATCATTTTGTTGTTACCAGCGACCGGAAGGCTCTGGAGCAGGCCAAAAATTCTCTGGATTTTATCGTGTCCACGGTTTACGCCAGTATCGACTGGCAGGGTTTTGTGGAAGTTTTACGCCCCAACGGTAAAATCTGTGTGGTGGGCGCCTCGGCCGAGCCCATTTCGTTGCCACCAGTATTTTTGCTCATGGGTCAGAAAACCATCGGTGGCAGTGTGATTGGAGGTCGCGCCATGATTCGGGAAATGCTGGAATTTGCCGCTCGTCATAATATTGTTGCTCAAGCCGAAATCTTCCCCATGTCCCGGGTAAATGATGCCATCGAAAAAGTCCGTCAGGGGAAGGCACGGTATCGGGTGGTGTTACAAAATGAATAGTGCAGCATATTCAGGATTTGAAATTTACAGAAATAACTATATAATATAAATGTTAGCTGTAAGAAAGTACGTGCTCATAAATCAAGAAAAGTGTGAGGGCAGAAAGAAAATATAACCTCGAAGGGCACGAAGTGGAATTTGATAAGATGTCGAATCGTGTAATCGGATGTGCGATTGCAGTCCATCGGACCTTAGGGCCGGGACTTTTAGAGTCAGCATACGAACAGTGCCTTGCCAGAGAACTTGTGTTGGCTGAAATTGCATTGGGAGTACAGGCTCCACTGCAAGTAGAATACAAAGGCGTTCGTTTAGATAGTGGGTACAAAGTC
>CAZMEG010000393.1:0-4009 GCA_964565205.1 uncultured Cytophagia bacterium | reverse complement strand
CCTGAGGACTGGCAAATACCAAAAAAAATCCCAATCAACAAATCCCAACGGGAGCTGGGATTTGTTAAATTGGGATTTACCTTGGGATGAAATCGCTCTCTTTGCTTTAACTTGTTAAGCGATTATAAGGATTGAGAAAGTCGCAATATAGCCAGGCGGCCAATTTCAGGCGCTCCGACAATTTCTCGATGTTTGTTATCTGTAAGGTTTTGAATGGTTAAATTAATCTGCGTCCCCCGTGAGAACGGCAGTTTATAGGCCAGGGTGAGATCGAGTACCGCGTAGCTATCCACTCTACCGATAAACACGCCGGAATTAACGGGAAAATCATCTACAAAGCGCAAGCGTAAATTACCACTTAAACCTAACTGGGTATTATGGTAATCCACATAACCCCCGAATTTAAATTTTGGGGCATTGAGGGCGATGTCTTGCGGTTGGTTGGGGCCTTTTTTGAAGAAATCCTTACTAACCCAGGAGAAGTTCCCTCCGAAGGTCCAGTTACGATTCACAAAATAGCTAAAGTGGAAATCGATGCCGTTCACAGAAATATTACCAAAATTTCGATAGGTTAAAATTAGTGCCGTAGGATCGAAGGCTTCTTTCGGACTCACGGTACCAAAAGGAATAAAAGCGGCTCCATTGTTTTCAGGACCCAGGACAAAGAGATTGGTAAGTTCATCCACAGCAGAACCATTACCATTACCTCCAAATTGTGGGTTATCAAGATTAATCAGAATAGCATTTAAAATAGCATTATTGGGATCGGATAAAGCCTGGCCAAATTGTTGAGCCAGGGAAGCTGCTAAAGTCTGCCCATCAAGAAACACGTTGGGTGTTTCTACAATAAGCGGTCCTATAAAATCATCAATATCGGAATGGTAAACATCAAAACCCAGAGCTAATTTATCTGCAATCACCCCTTTGTAACCAAATTCAAAGGTCTGAGTGGTAGTTTGTTTCATACGTGGGACATTCGTCACATCGCTAACATCCTCAAAGGTGCCGGTAGTCGTGTTAAGAACGCGTAGCACGTTTTTAACTCCACTAACCTGTTGCGGTACAATGTTGACAAAAGCCTGGGTGAGCGCATCAATTTGAGCCTGTGGTAAACCCTGTTGAGCCAGTAATGCTTGAAATTGCGGCACAAAACCGGCTAAAATGGCCTGACGGGCAATCCCCCACATGACATTTGTAAATACGGGATCATTAAGTGGGATAAAATCAGAAGGTGTTAATCCGGCAACTGGAGCGAAAGGCGAACGAAACATAGGAAGTCCCATGTCATCACGAACAAAATTAAACCCTGTTGAAGGAACCCCCTGAGCCCGAATATCAGTAGAAGGACTGAAACCAAGCGCCGGCTGAAAAGCTTTCCCCAATCCAAATACATCCCGTACAGAAAGAATGTCCAGAAAAAGATTGTTGGTAGAAGGGGTACTATAGGCTCTGTTATAGGTAACCCGGAAATTCTGGGTTGGCATGGGTTTAAATACCAGTGCAGCACGTGGCGAAAAAATTACATCTTCTAACTCGCTGTGCTTATCTAATCTGGCTGCACCGACAAATTTAAGTTTTGAAGATATATCGGTTTCGGATTGTAAATAACCACCGAATTCATTTATATCATCATTGTCTTCATTCCGACCATTAATGGTGTTATCGGTATTAGGACGGGTAAGCAGGGCATCAAAACCGTAGGTAAAACGCTGGCGATTGCCCAGGGTTAAACCATGCTGAGCCTGAAATACGAATAACTTGGAATTATCCACGATCAAATCACCGGTTCGCAATAGATAAGTATCTCCTGCATCGCTGGCATTGATAAAACCCTGAATGAATAAATTTTTATAAAGAAATCGAACCTGTCCATAACTATATGTCCAGTCTTTGGCCTGAGCAGCACCAATACCGGTGAGCTCAATATTACTACCCCGGTTAAACCCACCATTTACAATGATGGTGGCATCATCGCTCAGTTTGAAATCCACACGTGCTTCGCCGGCAAGTTTTTCCACATCGAAATCACGCCGGTTAGGAACAGGCCCATCGATGTTTACACGCCCCTGCGATGTCTGTCGGCCAAAGATAATGGTATCAGGTTCAGCCGGATCGAAAAATTTCCAATCATTCCCCTGATAATATTGTGCAGAAATCTTAAATCCGATATGGTCATTCAGGACGCTGGCATGGCGAAATGATGCCATGAAAACACTACGCTCCCCACCCCCTATTGAGGCCGTGGTTCCCTGCGAAGTAAAAGGAGATTTAGTAATGATGTGTAATACTCCGCTGGCACTATTCGGTCCATATAGCGCCGAACCAGGACCCAACACCAGCTCAATTCTTTCAATATCTTCATTTACTGTTGGAATAAATTGATAAGCATTCAGTCGCAATGAAGGGACACGCGCAATACGATTGTCTACCAGCGACAATAAAGCTCCAGAAAAAACATTATTAAAACCCCTTACGACTACGTTAGACTGGTTCAAACCGGAGGTGACCATATCCACGCCGGGAGCCGATTTTAAATGTTCAGCCACCGTGAGCACAGGGCGGGTTTCAATCTGGCGCACCTCAAGCACCACCACATCAGCCGGAGCTTCAAGAATTTTCTCAGGGCGTCGGGAAGCCGTCACCGCAATAGGATTGGCCATAATTCCCGTGGCGGTCAATTGAAAATCCATTGTTACTGTTTTACCAGCCGTTACCGTTACCGTAGTAGACTCCTCCTTGTAACCGATAAAGGTGACTGTGATGGTATAGGTACCGGCAGGTAGATGTCTGACCTCATAAGTTCCATCCGATCGGGAAGCAGCCCCCGTTTGAATTTCAGCCGATTGAACCACCACATTGGCT
Organism: uncultured Cytophagia bacterium; assembly: GCA_964565205.1. GTDB lineage: Bacteria > Zhuqueibacterota > Zhuqueibacteria > Oceanimicrobiales > CAZMEG01 > CAZMEG01. The sequence goes on along the minus strand of CAZMEG010000393.1, from coordinate 1,147 downwards.
CCTGGCAATGGATCACCAGTTTCTTTATCGGTAACTTTTCCTTGAATTGTTCCTGTTTGAGCAAATAGGTAAGTCTGGGTAATAAATAAACACGCAAAAAATAGCAACACACCTACGAAGCTGATCAATATGCGTTTTAGCATGGTATTTCCTCCCTTCCTTAAATGAAAAATTTAGATTACATGGTGCTTATTTACCCATTTTTTGAAACATAAACTGAATTTGAAGTTTTAACGAAGTGTTTTTGAATTTTTAGAAAATAAAGTAATTGTAAAAAAAAATCAAGATATTTTTTAAGGCTCAATGGATGAATATTTTTTTAGCCAACCTTCATAATCTCCCTTCTGGTGAGCAAGGATTTCCTGAAATCTCGGATCGTCGCGCAGGTTGTCATAAAACGGAAGGTGACGGAGTGGCAGATAGCGCAGGAAATCGAGTCCGTTTCGTTTGTTTTGAATCCCTTCTTCGATGGCAGCGATGGCTTCCTCCTTCATTCCCAGGGTGGCCAGCACGCCCGGCCAGCGACTCAGGGCAAGGGCTTTCTCTTTCTCTCCCAGCCGGGCAAAGTAGAGCGCGCGTACGAACTTCAACCACGCGGATCCATATCCGCGTGGTAGCCTTTCCGCACGCCGCAAAAGCGAATCGGCCTGCGGATATTTTCCTTCAAAAAGCAGCGCCAGGGAATATCCAAGGAGGCCTGGAACAAAATCCGGCTGAATTTGATAGGCACGCTCAAAATCCTGCATGGCCCGATCCACCTCGCCGACAAAAAGTAATGCCCATCCCCGGTTGCTATGCGTGTGCAGGAAGAAGGGATTGAGCTCTACTGCTCGGTCATAGAACTGGATCGCCTGCCGATAAAGTCCAAGATTTTGCATATTGGTTCCAATTAAATGTAAAGGCTCCCAAGTATTGGGGTGCAGGGCCAGAGCTTTTTGCGTGTAGGCGAAGGCGCTGTCCGTTTTCCCGTAGCGAAACAACATATATGCCATGGCCGCATTGGTTTCCGGTAGCTGGGGATTCAAACGGTAGGCTTGCTCAACATACTTGCGGGATTGTTCGGTATCCTCGGGAGCCCTGGTAAATCCCCAATGGATTTCATGCAGGGCCGCGAGATCGACATAGCCCAGGTAGTGGTTCGGGTCGA
>CAZMEG010000392.1:1776-4013 GCA_964565205.1 uncultured Cytophagia bacterium | reverse complement strand
GCTTTGTGGAGTTACAGAGTAGGAGGAAAACAGCGTAAAAGGCGGTTTTGTAAATTCAATATTATTAATAACTACTGAGTTTTGTGAAACCCTATAAATTAAACCAAAGGAGGTGTGTATATGGATTTAAATGTTAAACCCCTTGGAGATCGTGTCCTGGTTAAAAGATTGGAAAAAGAGCAGACTTACGGGAATATTGTTGTTCCAGATACAGCCAAGGAAAAACCTCAGGAAGGAGAAGTGGTTGCCGTGGGTACAGGGAAAGTAGACAAAAATGGTAAGCGTATTCCTTTATCGGTCAAAAAGGGAGATCGGGTGATTTTTGGAAAATATGCGGGCGATGAGTGGAAAATTGGTAATGAAGAATATATTTTTTTAACCGAAGATGAAATTCTGGCTATCGTATAATAGGGTTTAACTTATTATTAATTTAAGCCGACCATAATAAAAGTCTCCGTCCCGCCATAGCGCGGGACGAAGCCTAATTTATTTGTTCCTGGGAACTTAAAACGAAGTTTAATGTTAAAAATTGCAAATAAATATTATGGTGAACACTGTGTTCCAATGTAACCTATTAACAAATAAGCGAACCGATTCGCAAAGTATTGAATCCTCATGTGTTGGAGCACAGATGTTCGATTTGCACAAAGTTGCCTTCCGTAAATTTTAAGGAGCCGATTTGCATGGAGAGTTTTCTTGTTTACATAAATCCTTCCTCAATATTGTTTCAGTTACAACAACCTGTTTCACAAAATATATTTGATTTAATTCGGGATGCTGGAATAGTTGCCAAGGCAGTTTTAGCCATTTTATTTGTATTTTCAGTTATTTCCTGGGCAATTATTTTACAAAAATGGCGTGTGTTTCGGCGCCTTAATCGCGAATCACGGGAGTTTTTACAATTATTTAAGCGCCGAAGGGGCTTACGTGACATTTATCAAAAAAGCAGGAAGTACAGTAACAATCCCTTTGCAGCGGTTTTTAGAGAAGCTTACTGGTTTTTGCTGGAGTCCGATTCGGTACGTGGTGAGTCTGGTGTCAGTAACCCTGTTGAGATGTTGCGTGAACAAAAATCAAAATCGAGGGGCACCTCCGAGGATTTGATTCGCATTTTCGATTCGGCGGCTACCAGTGAGATTTTGCAACTGGAAAAATATCTGGGCTTTTTAGCTACTACCGGTAGTGTGAGCCCGTTTTTTGGACTTTTTGGGACCGTATGGGGGGTCATGAGCGCCTTCCTTTCAATTGCTTATACGGGTTCATCAGATTTAAGTGTGGTAGCACCGGGTATAGCTGAAGCGCTGATCACTACGGTGGCGGGCCTGGGCGCGGCTATTCCGGCCGTCATCGCTTACAACTATTTTGTTAATAAAATAAAACATCTCAGTGCAGAAATCGAAACTTTTAGTGCCGAGTTGTTAAAAGTATTTTTGAGAAAGGAAATTCATGAAGTCCGGCAGTAGATATACCTCGCTTTCTGAAATAAATGTGACCTCGCTGGTAGATGTCACTTTGGTGCTTTTAATAATTTTCATGATCACCGCACCTTTTCTCAGGTCGGGAATGCAGGTACAATTGCCTCAAGCAGCGGCTAAAGAAATTGATCCGGGCAAAGCCATCATTTTAACCATTACAAAAGATGGAGCCCTTTACTGGAATAAAGAAGCCATTAATTTGCAGGTTTTGCGTGAGCGTCTGGAAAAACGTAAGCTCGCCGGACGACTGGAACCAATCTTAATTCAGGGCGATAAGGATGTGGCCTATGGTAAAGTCATTGAAGTCATGGATCTGATCAAAGAACTTCAGATTGAGAAATTGGGATTAATTTTAAAGCCCAAGAAACGATGAAGCCCTATCTTTTAATTTCGTTCGCCGGCCATTTATTACTTCTGGTCCTATTCTTTGTAATTCGCCCGTCTCCTCCTCGCTGGGAAGGGTATCCGGTGGTAATACCCGTGGAAATCATCAAATTAAAACCCGTATCTTATAAAGCCCCGGAAGTTGAGACGGCCGAACCCCACGTTTCTCCACCCAAAATAGAAACCAGGCCCCTGGAAGGGGTGACCCTAAAAAAACCAAAAATTCAAAAAATAGAGTCAAAATCTCAGGAAGTAAAACAAAAGATAAAACCTGAGAAATCCCTAAAAGAAACAAAAGGGGTTAAATCTACGGTCAAAAGCAAAAATATCGAACTGGATGTTGCTGAATTTCCATTTTCTTATTACCTGGCTTTAATT
>CAZMEG010000392.1:0-1766 GCA_964565205.1 uncultured Cytophagia bacterium | reverse complement strand
GGTCAAGGATTCAGAATAATTGGGAGCCACCTTTCCGGGTAAATCGATCTGTCGCACGTTTAAAGACCGTGGTTTATTTCAAGATTCAGCGAGGGGGTCAGATTAGTAATGTTATGCTGGAAAAATCTTCAGGCAATAGATTGTTTGACCAGGCGGCCCTACGCGCCGTAATGTTAGCTAATCCCTTGCCGCCGTTACCATTTGATTTTCCACAACCCGAATTGGGTGTGCATTTTGAATTTGAACAGGGAATTTAAATCTTGTAAATAGAATAGAATATCTTGCAACCTTAGAAATGAAACAGGAAATTAGAGCTTTTTTCATCGGGTTTTTAGTTTTTATCAATTTTGGTCTGGTTCGGGCTCAATCGGATGTCTATTTGAAAATTTATGCTCGAACCTTTCAAAGGATGGTGGTCGATTTATATCCCTTTGTTCCGGAAACTCCAGGACTTGAAGCTGAAAAAATTGCCCGGCTCATTCCAGAGGTGCTATCTAATGATTTATGGATGTCTGGCTTTTTTATTGTGAATAAAAAAACCGGTTCGCCACCAGAAAAGGGAGCATCTTACGCTGTCGATGATAATAAGGCTTCGCTTCCCCTGGCCTGGATCGCAGGTGATTTTCGTCTTGAAAAGAATAGAATTACTCTGAAGGCCCGGGTAATCGATCGAGCTTCGGGGCGTACCATACTCAGTCGAACTTATAAAGATTTTACCGGCAAGGAACGGTATTTAGTACATAAATTAGCCGATGAGGTGGTCTATAATTTAACCGGTGAGCGCGGTATCGCCAGTTCGAAGATTGCCTTCGTGAAACAAAAATCGGATGGCAGTAAGGAGATCGCTATCATGGATTACGATGGTTTTTACCCGAAAGTATTGACCAGGGATGGAAGTATTAATCTCTCGCCCGAATGGTCCCCCGAGGGAGATAAAATTTGTTATACTTCTTATCGAGACGGCAATCCCAATTTATATTTACTGGATGTGAAAACCGGGCATCCCGAATTACTTTCTGATTCACCGGGTTTAAACTCTGCCCCGGCCTGGTCTCCCGATGGGAAGTACATTGCTCTGACTCTTACTAAAGATGGTAACGCTGAAATTTATTTGCTGGAGGTTGAGACAAAAAGATTGCGGCGTTTGACTTACAATCGAGCCATTGATTCTTCGCCAAGCTGGTCACCTTCAGGTAGAGAGATTGCCTTTACTTCGGATCGTTCCGGGTCACCTCAGATTTACATTATGGACTCAGACGGGGCAAATGTGCGGCGTCTGACTTTTGAAGGGAGTTATAACGCCTCACCAGCCTGGTCGCCAAGAGGAGATAAGATTGCTTTTGTTTCTCGTACCGACACCGGCTTTGATATTTACAGCATCGATGTCACCGGTGAGAACCTCATGCGGTTGACCGAAAATTCAGGCAGCAATGAAGATCCGAGCTGGTCCCCCAATGGTTTCGCACTGGTCTTTAGTTCCAATCGGACAGGAACCAGAGAAATTTATACCATGTTCTGGGATGGCTCCGATCAAAGAAAATTAACCTCAGGTGGAGATAATTATGCTCCAGCCTGGTCACCAAGACTTAGATTACCATAAAATATGGGAGATGGACACATGAAATGGATTTCTGCACTTATTTTTAGTCTGCTGATTTCGGTATTCATTTTATCCTGTGGGGGGTCAAAAGAAACTTTAGATTATACACCTCCTAAATTACCAAAGCCACTTGCTGAGGAGGACACAACCAGAGTTGAACCTGTCA
>CAZMEG010000391.1:0-4026 GCA_964565205.1 uncultured Cytophagia bacterium | reverse complement strand
GAAAAAGCTTCGGTGTCTTTCATAAAAGCGGTTGTGGAACAGCGTTCCTGTAAATCTGATGAAGAAATTGCCGAAATAGAAAAGGCTCTGGAAATCACTCGTGAACTGCATTTACTGGCAATGCAAAAAACCCGTCCGGGAATTTATGAAAGGGACGTGGTAGCCGATTTAGAAGGAGGTGCTTTTGCCAGGGGTGTGCAGATGTCCTTTGCTCCTATTTTTTCTATCCGCGGTGAAGTTTTACATAATCCTCATTATCATAATAAAATGAAAACAGGGGACATGGTAGTTTGCGATATGGGGGTGGAATCCACTCTGTACTATGCCAGCGATATCACGCGGACCATTCCGGTCAGTGGTAAGTTCACCGAACAGCAAAGGGACATTTACCAGATTGTTTTAGAAGCACAAAAACAGGCTCTAACTGCGATAAAACCAGGCGTCAAGTTTAAAGATGTACACCTGTTAGCCAGTAAGGTTCTGGCTACAGGCCTTAAACAACTGGGGCTCATGCAGGGCGATGTGGACGAAGCTGTGGCAAATGGAGCTCATGCATTATTTTTTCAGTGCGGACTGGGTCACATGATGGGCCTGGATGTGCATGACATGGAGGCGCTGGGGGAAGATTATGTGGGATATGATGAACAGGTGCAAAGAAGTAAGCAATTCGGTTTATGCTATTTGCGTCTTGGAAAAGCTGTGCAACCCGGCTTTGTGATTACGGTGGAACCAGGGCTCTATTTTATCCCGGTTCTTATAGATCACTGGCGAGCTGAGAAAAAATTTGAACCATTTATCTGCTATGATGAGGTTGAGAAATTTAAGCATTTCGGCGGAATTCGTATTGAAGATAATGTTCTGGTCACGGATACGGGGGCACGAGTTCTGGGGGAACCTCTTGCCAAAGAAATTTCAGAGGTTGAGGAAGTTTGTTCGCGTTGAATAATCGTCGCCTATTTAAAAGCCTGGATTTTACTAATCTTTCATTCTTTTCAAAAATTTCTTGCAAAAACCACGATTTTTTCTTATATTGCCATGCTAAATTTATAAATAAATTAATGTTAAATTCACAGAAGTTTCTGTGAATTTGTTTTATTGGGGAGTTATGTTTCAGGATCTGGTCGAAAAATTTGAGGATGTATTTAAGAAACTTCGTGGTCATGGTAAATTAACCGAAAAAAACATTGCCGAGACCACGCGGGAGATTCGGCGGGTATTACTGGAAGCCGACGTCAATTTTAAAGTTGCCAAAGATTTCATTGCCCGGGTTCAGGAAAAAGCCCTGGGGCAGGAAGTTTTAAAAAGCATCACCCCCGCTCAACAGTTCATCAAAATTTTACATGATGAACTTACTGCTCTCATGGGAAGCTCCGAAGCCCCCTTCACCATGGCCAGTATCCCTCCAACCGTTATCATGCTGGTCGGGTTACAGGGATCGGGTAAGACTACACTGGCGGGTAAATTAGCGAAATATTTGAAGCAGCGTGGACATAATCCTCTGCTCGTCGCTGCTGATTTGCAGAGACCGGCTGCCACCGATCAATTGAAGGTCGTGGGGGATCAGGTTGGCGCCACCGTGTTTACTAAAAAAGATAGCACCCCTGTGCAATTGTGTCGCGAAGCGAAAGAGTATGCTCGAAAAAACGGCTTCGATGCGGTAATTTTAGATACCGCGGGTCGGTTACATATCGATGAGTCCTTGATGAATGAACTTGTGGAAATCAAAGAAAAAACCCAACCCGACGAAATCCTCTTCGTTGCCGATGGAATGACCGGGCAGGACGCGGTAAACACCGCACAGGCATTTTTACAACGGATTGATTTTACGGGCGTTGTGCTAACCAAATTAGACGGCGATGCTCGTGGTGGTGCGGCTCTTTCTATTAGGGCTGTCACAGGGAAACCCATCAAGTTCATCAGTGTGGGAAAAAAACTGGATGCTCTGGAAAGATTCCATCCAGATCGCATGGCATCTCGCATCCTTGGCATGGGCGATGTCATTTCCCTGGTCGAAAAAGCCCAGCAAGCTGTAGATCGAGAAAAAGCTGAAAAACTGGAAAAAAAGTTACGCCGTCAGGAATTTACTCTTGAGGATTTTTACGATCAGTTGCAGCAAATTAAAAATATGGGGCCTTTAGAACAATTAATTCAGATGATCCCTGGAGTAGGAGGGAAGGCCTTAAAAGGTTTGCAGATCGATGAAAAGGCACTTGTTCGCGTGGAGGCCATTATCAATTCCATGACTCCAGAAGAGAGGCGCCGTCCACAGATTATAAATGGCAGTCGGCGGTTACGTATTGCCCGTGGAAGCGGAACCACAGTTCAAGATGTCAATAAGTTACTTAAACAATTTTTTATGATGCAAAAAATGATAAAACGTATGAGTAAATTCGGAACGAAAAGCATTCCGATTAACTTTGGTTTTTAACAAATTTAAAAGGAGGTAGAATTTGGTAAAGTTACGCTTACGTCGAATGGGAAAAAAGAAACAACCGTTTTACCGAATTGTGGCTATCGATTCCAGAAGGCGTCGGGATGGACGCTATCTTGAAAATCTTGGAACCTACAACCCCCTAAAGGAACCCGCTGAAATTGTTCTGAACGAAGAGCGAGCCCTGTACTGGTTACAGAAAGGTGCGGTACCTTCGGACACGGTACGTAGTTTTCTTCGTCGTAAAGGAATATTACTTAAATGGCACTTGATGAAACAGGGGAAGGATGAGACAACCATTGCTGAAGAACTAAAAAAATGGGAAGTTTTACAGATAGAAAGAAAAAAGCGATTAGAGGCTTTGGCCGAACAGAGAAAGCGGGAAGCCAAGAAAAAAGCAGGCGAGGAAAAACCCGAAGCCGAAGTTGTCGCCACTGAGGAAGTTGCTGCTCCTGAGACCGAAGAAGCTGTTGTGGAAGCTACCACTGAAACCGAACCTCAAAAGGACGAAGGAACCGTAAAGGCAGAATCTGTTGAAGAACCGGAAGCAGAGGAAAAAGCTGAAGCCCGGGAAGAATCGAAACCGGAAGTTGAAGAAGAAGTTGTCGAAGCTGAGGCGGAATCTGCAGAGGCAAAAGCGAGTTCCAGTGAAGAAGAAACAAAACCAGAAGAGAAATAAAAAGGTAAGCAGATATATTATAACTTAGTCTCCCATTTAAGCCGATACCATGAAAACTGAAAACTATTGCGAATGTGAATTAAACAAACAAATAATCCAAATCTAATGAAACAGATTAAATGATTATCCAATGGAGGTGGAGCAATGAAAGAATTCATCGAGTACATTGTTAAACACCTGGTTGACAAACCTGAGGAGGTCTTCGTTAACGAGATCGACGGCGAAAAAACAGTGGTCTATGAGCTTCGTGTGGGCCAGGGCGATATGGGAAAAATCATCGGTAGAAGAGGTCAAACGGCCAAAGCCCTGCGCACCATTTTGTCAGCCGCTTCTGCAAAACGAGGCAAAAGGTCGGTGCTTGAAATACTCGAATGATTTTAAACTGTAAGTGAGGAAGAAGACCCCTGATTTTATTGCCGTTGGTTACGTTGAAAAAGCACACGGTATTCGAGGGAAGGTCAAAGTTAGACCCTTAACCGACGATCCTCAAAGGTTTCACAATCTCAAAACAATTATTTTAGAATCCCCTGAAGGCCACAGAGATGAAAAGGAAATTGTGCGTTGTGTGGTGCGGGGTGAGAATATTTATTTGAGATTGAAAGGGGTTCATAGCCGGGAGGAAGCCCAACAGTTGAAAGGGGCCACGATCTTAATCCGGAGGGAAGAGTGCAGGGCCCTGAAAGACGATGAGTTCTTTTATTTTGAAGTAATCGGGTTACCGGTTAAAACAGTAAACGGGGACGTGCTGGGATATGTGGAAGATGTGTGGGAACTCCCGGCCAATGATGTGTTTATAGTAAAAAAGGGTGAAAAAGAATACCTGATACCCGTAATTAAACAGGTGATTAAAAAATTAGATACACGAAAAGGTGAAATTATAATTGAGCCGTTGCAAGGCCTATTATCTATATAACAC
>CAZMEG010000390.1:1321-4031 GCA_964565205.1 uncultured Cytophagia bacterium | reverse complement strand
AGCCTGGTTATCCGAGCATCCGGAGATTCAGGGCACAAAGATGAGTCTATTGGAGGCTTTCGAGTACGCAAAAGATATGTTTAAAGATGAAGGGAATTAATCACTTCTCATCAATGGGCTTCCAGCCAGTTAGGTCCAACCCCAATGTCTACTTTAATAGGCACATCCAGCTTGATGGCACCCTCCATCTCCTGTTTGACCAGGGAAGAGACCGCTTCGATTTCATTCTCTGGAACTTCAAAGACCAGCTCATCGTGCACCTGCATGATCATCTTGGCCCGATAGCCTTCGTTTCGCAATCGCCGCCAGATGTTAATCATGGCTACTTTAATCAGGTCGGCTGCCGTGCCCTGGATAGGAGTATTTATGGCCGTCCTTTCGGCAAATTCCCGACGGCTGCGCTGTTCGCTGTTGATATCCGGCAGGTAGCGCCGGCGATTCAACAGGGTGGTTACATAGCCCTTTTTGCGTGCCTCGGTGATGGTTTGAATGATGTATTCATTGACCTTTGGATAAGTAATGAAATATTCCCGAATGAACTGCTGAGCTTCTTCTTTTGAGATATCAAGTCGATTGGCCAGACCGTAGGGTCCCATCCCATACATAATACCAAAATTGATTTCCTTAGCCCGGCGCCGTAACTCATGGTCCACCTGTTCCGGCGGTACTTTGAAAACCAGAGAGGCGGTCTTGGTGTGGATGTCCTCATCATTGGCAAAAGCTTCCATGAGGGTTGGGTCTTTGGATAGATGCGCCATGATGCGCAATTCGATCTGTGAATAATCGGCATCCAGGATCACATGGTTCGGATGACCGGGAATGAAAGCCCGTCGAATCTGACGACCAATTTCGGTGCGAATAGGAATATTCTGTAAATTGGGATCGCTGGAGGATAACCGGCCCGTGGCGGTAACGGTCTGGTTATAGGATGTGTGCACCCGACCGGTCTCCGGATTCACCAGTTTGGGCAGAGCATCCACATAGGTGGATTTCAATTTCATGAGCTCACGATATTCCAGCAGGGAGCGAGGTAATTCATGAATTTTGGCAAGCTCTTCAAGAACCTCCGCATTGGTGGAATATCCGGTTTTTGTGCGCTTGATTTTGGGGAGTTGCAATTTTTCAAATAAGATATGTGCCAGTTGCTGAGTCGAATTGATGTTAAACTCTTCTCCCGCCATTTCATAAATTTTTGCCATCAGTTGATCCATTTGTTCCTGCATTTTTCGAGACATCTCGGCCAGAAATTCCATATCCAGTGCCACCCCGGTCTTTTCCATATCCATTAAGACATAAATCAGCGGGATTTCCACTTTTTGAAAAAGATCAAACAGTTGAGCATTCTTTAACCAGGGTTCGAACAATTCTTTTAAGCGCAGGGTAATGTCGGCATCCTCACAGGCATACTGGGCCACTTTTTCTATCTCAACTTCTGACATGCTGAGCTGATTTTTCCCCTTACCGATTAAATCAGAGGTGGGGGTTTTCACATAATTTAAATGCTCAAAAGCCAGCGCATCCAGATTGTGTTGACGAAGGGTGGGGTTGAGTAAATAAGACCCCACCATCGTATCAAAATAAACCCCCTGCATTTGCAGGTCATATCGAGAAAGCACTAACATGTCGTATTTAATGTTGTGGCCACATTTTTTCAGCTTTTCATCCTGGAAAACAGGTTTTAAAATTTCCGCCAGTGAGAGCTCACCGAACAGGTCATCCTTTACCTGCAAAAACATTTGTCTTTGTATGAGGTTCTTGTCCTGCCGTTTTTTTTCTACTTTTACCGGGAGGTAATATGCTTCTCCCACCTGTGCTGAAAAAGCCAGACCCACCACTTCAGCGCGCATGGGATCCCGTTCGGTGGATTCCACATCAATGACGAATTCCCCCGTCTTTTTTAATAGTTGGATTAGACTGTCCAGTTTTTCTCTTGAATCAACAATATTGTAGGAAATTTGTAAAGTTTCCTCTCTGGGGGCAAATCGATCTATGAGACTGGAAAATTCTAACTCACGAAATAATTCAATAACCTTTTTATTATTCGGAGGTCTTCTTTTCAGCGATTCAAAGTCCACTTCCACCGGTACATTGGTGTCGATAATCACCAGTTTTTTTGAAAGCAGGGCATCTTCTTTATGCTTTTCAATGGCTTCACGCAGAGAAGGCCGGTCAATCTTCTCCGGATGATTTACGATCTCTTCGACGCTACCGAACTGTTTCACCAGTTTGACGGCGGTTTTGTCGCCCACGCCCGGTATGCCGGGAATGTTATCGGAAGTATCTCCCATAAGCGCTAAATAATCGACGATTTTTTCGGGAGGGATTCCAATTTTTTGTACAATGGCTTCGTGATCCAGAATTTCCACTTCCTCGCCGGTACGTTTCAGGTTGTACATTTTGATGCCCGGTTCTACAATTTGCATGTAATCTTTGTCGCCGGTGACCATGTAAACCTCAAAGCCCTGCTCTTTGGCCCGCCTGGCAAGCGTGGCGATCACATCATCGGCTTCATAGCCAGGAATTTCGATGCTGGGCAAATTGAAAGCCTCCACCAGGGCCTGAATTCTTGGGATCTGATCACGCATTTCATCGGGCATCTTCTGGCGGGTGGCCTTATACTCTGCATACTGGTGATGTCGCACCGTGGGACCCGGTGGATCAAAGACCACGGCAATGTAGTCGGGATTTTCTTCATCAAGAATTTTTAAAA
>CAZMEG010000390.1:0-1311 GCA_964565205.1 uncultured Cytophagia bacterium | reverse complement strand
ACCATAAACCGCACTGGTATTTTCGCCTTTGGAATTGTACAGCGGGTTCCGAATGAAAGCAAAATAGGAACGATAGGCCAGCGCCGTGCCATCGATTAGAAAAAGGCGTTTCTTATTTTTGTTTTTTTCTGCCATAACCACTGGAGTGGAAAGCTCATCATTGATATTTTCAAATTTAAATAAAATTAAAAGATTGTCAAATATTATTTTTGATTGTTTTCTTTACTTGCATTAATTACAATTTTTAATAAATTTTAAATCATGAGCAATCACTGGTCTGTTGAATATGTAGAAGTAGACGACAAAAAGCCATTTGAAGAGTTCATTTTTGGATTATCTGTAAAAGAGAGAGCTAAGATATTCGAAACAATCAATTATTTCATAGAACTTAAAAATAAGAACTTACCAATAAAAGAAAGTTTATCAAAGCATTTAGAAGATGGGATTTTTGAATTAAGAACTTATCTACGAGATAAAATTGCAAGAAGCCTCTATTTCTATCAAAAGAAAGCAAAAATCGTAATAACTCATGGTTTCATTAAAAAGACAAAGAAGACACCCAAAAAAGAAATAGATAAGGCTAAGCTTTTACGGAAACAATACCTTAGGAGGTGCACCTATGACTAATTATGAAAAATTATTTCAGGAACAGATGAAAGATCCTGAATTTGCCAAAGCCTACCGTGAGGCCCGTTTAGAAAGAATATTAAACGAATTTTTGGAAAATTTGAAAATACAAATCTGCAAGGATGAACCAAAAGAAGCACTATTAGAGACTATTAATTCTATGCAAAAGAAATTGTGTTCCTTACAGATATAGTTTCTTATAAGAATGCACTTTCAAAGAAACAATGAACTAACCCACTAAATTAGCTTCCCGATAATGGCGGAAACAATGCTATATCGTTCCTGCGAACCTCAATTATAACGCCAGATCTAAATGGTTAGGCAAAAGTTAGGTGGCGTGAATTCCTGGTGCCGCTGAAAGTGGTGTTAGATTTTTTCCCATGAATTCAAATTCCTGACTAAAAGCTTAAGTCATCTAAAGATGACTGTCTGTGATTTTCAGAGTCGTCTTGAGACGACTTGAGTGCTATGAGCCTGATAATTGATTTTCAGGGGATTTTTAACCGCTGATTTGCACAGATTGTCGCTGATTTTAATAATTTAGTGTAAATAACCGAATTGCTATTTTGAAATTCCTTCGTGAATTTCATGAGCTTCGTTTTTCCCAGGAATTCAAATTCCTGGCTAAAAAGCTCAAGTCATCTAAAGATGACTTTTTGTTATTTCCAGAGTCGTCTTCAGACG
>CAZMEG010000389.1:0-4035 GCA_964565205.1 uncultured Cytophagia bacterium | reverse complement strand
CACAACTTACCACAGTACTTTTTCTAATTTTCTCACTTTCACATGAGTGTCACGATTTACCCCAGTGGGACCCCAGTAGTTAAAATGGTAAGTGAATTGACCATAACCACCGAGCATTAAATTGGGTTTTAAACGCACCCTGGTGAGGCTGTTATGACCTCCGGCTCGACGATTGTTGCGTAATATGGATTTGGGTACCGAAATGGTTCGCTCAGGTGAATGATATTGAATACACACACCTCGTGGAATTCGAGCGCTCACTACAGCCCGTGTGCAAACCACCCCATGATCATTAAAAACTTCCACCCAGTCATTATCTTCAATACCCAATTCCTCGGCATCTTTATCATTAATCCACAACGGTTCAATGCCCCTGGACAAAGTTAACATGCGGTGATTATCAAAATAAGTAGAATGGATATGCCATTTGCCGTGCGGTGTCAAATAATTTAAAACTTTGGCTCTACCACCTTCTTCTGTGGTTCTTAAATCACCATAGTCCTGAGGCACGGGAGCCGGCTTGTACACGGGTAAATTTTCACCAAAAGCGATATAACCTTCGTGATCCAGATAAAAATGCTGACGTCCGGTAAGTGTTCGCCACGGCACAAGTTTCTCATAATTATAGGTAAAAGGTGAATAGGCACGACCATCATTCATCAGACCGGACCATATAGGGCTGTTCAGCAAACGCCTGGGTTGAGATTGCAAATCCTTATAGGTCATTCGAACGGCCCGGCTCTCCTCAGCCAGATCCGTTAACCTGCGTCCCACTTTCTTCTCGACAAATTTATAGGCGCGATAAGCCAGTTCCCCATTGGTTTCCGGCGCAAATAAAAGGACCACATTGGCTGCATCTTCGGCTTCTTTAATGGAAGGATAACGATTCCCACCCCACTCTTCCACCTCATTCTGATCAGAAGTGAGGAGTTCTTCATAAAAATCTTCAGCATTGTATTTGACTCCGTGAGCCCCCAGACCATCCTTAACCTTGGGTCCCCAGGAGATGAAGCGGTTGTAAAGATTTACATAATCGCGTTGCACTACCTTGAGTTTCCCCATAGTTTTGCCGGGAATGGGATCGCATTCTCCTTTACTCCACTCTTTTATTTCATACTGAGCTAATTCATCGGGGCTATCGTGAGAAAGCGGTGACAGAACCAGGTCTTCCTGAACATCAGGTAGATGTTTCCGGGCCAGTTCACTGACCTTTTTGGCAATGGCCCGGAAAATATCCCAGTCGCTCTTGGATTCCCAGCAGGGCTGAACAGCCGCCGATAGCGGGTGAATGAACGAATGCAGATCGGTTGAATTAAGGTCAGGCTTTTCGTACCAGGTGGCTGCCGGAAGGACGATATCGGAATACAGGGCGGAAGTATCCATGCGGAAGTTCAGGTCCACCACCAGGTCCATCTTTCCTTCCGGTGCCTGACGCCAGACCACCTCTTTAACAAACTGTTCAGCTTTTTCCTGGGCAATTAGATTGGAGTGGGTGCCCAGATAGTGTTTGAGAAAATATTCATGCCCTTTAGCACTGGACATGAGCGCATTGCCTCGCCAGATAAACCAGACCCGTGGCCAGTTTTCTTCAGCGTCAGGGTCTTCAACAGAAAACTTTACTTTACCTTCTTTGAGCAAATTAACCACGTACTGAATGATTTCCTCTTCTGTTTTAGCTCCGGCCGCTCGCGCTTCCTGCACCAGGTCTTCGTTGCGTCGATTAAATTGGGGATAAAATGGCAGCCAGCCGTTTTTCACAGCCCGCACCTGCATGTCCATAGTATGTTCATCAGTTAAGGGATTATCAGGGGTGGTGTGATATTCTTTGAATTTGCCTTCATAGCGCCACTGGTCAGTATTCACATAGTGCCAGGAAGGGGCATTTTGCAACCTTGGTGGTGCGACCCAATCTTTAGCAAATGCCAGAGTGGACCATGAGGCCATTGGGGCCAGCTTTTCCTGACCCACGTAATGGTTCAAGCCTCCACCGTTTTTACCCACACATCCACACAGCATTAACGCCACAATGCCAGCCCGATACATTAAATTGTTGTGATACCAGTGATTGATACCGGCACCAATGATAATGCAGCAACGACCTTCACTGTGCATGGCGGTGGAAGCCCACTCCCGGGCAAACTGTAACACGGTGTTGCGACTCACCCCGGTCCATTTCTCCTGCCAGGCCGGAGTATAGGTGCTATCCGCGTCATCATAATCTTTGGGATAATCCCCACCAAGACCCCGTTTCACTCCAAACCGTGCCATGAGTAGATCATACACGGTAGTAACCGGCACCTTTCCATGAGTGGTCTCAATGTATTTCACCGGCACATTTCGGTAAATCACATTTTGCTGATCAAATTGGGGAAATTCAACAGAAAGTTCATCGTCTTTTGTCTCCAGGAAGGTTAGTAGGGGATCGATCTCTTTGCCATTTACAGCGTCTTTGAATTCAAGATTCCATTTACCCTGTTCCTTGCCCCAGCGAAAACCAATGGTGCCACCAGGTAATCTGGGTTGTTTGCTTAAACTGTCATAGATAGCAAACTTCCACTGCGCATTTTCCACATCTTTGTAATTTTTTAATTCACCCGCATTAACCATACGACCCGGACGGTAGCCTTTTTCAGTTTTTTCAAGTTTAATCAGAAATGGTGAATCGGTGTAACGTTTCACATAATCGATGAAATAGGGTACCGGTTTTTTATAATGAAATTCGTTAAGGATAACATGATTGACAGCCATCCAGAAAGCACCATCCTGACCTTTGTTGACAGCAATCCACTGGTCGGCATATTTAGAAACCTGACTGAAATCGGGACTGAAAACCACCAGTTTGGCTCCGTTATGTCGTGCTTCGGAGGCAAAATGACAATCCGGGGTTCGGGTCATGTTGAGATTGGAACCCATGACAGCAATAAATTTGGCATTGTACCAGTCAGCACTTTCCGCCACATCGGTTTGCTCGCCCCAGATTTCGGGAGAAGCCGGAGGTAAATCGCAGTACCAGTCATAAAAACTCAAATTGACTCCTCCAAGCAACTGCAGAAAACGCGACCCGGCCGCATAGCTCAAAAAGGACATAGCCGGGATGGGCGAAAAGCCAATGATTCGGTCCGCCCCATATCTTTTAATGGTGTAAATATTGGCGGCAGCAATTAACTCCAGCACTTCATCCCAGGTAGAGCGGCGAAATCCACCCTTACCGCGCGCCCGCTGATAGCGCTTCCTCGCCTCCTGGTTGGTGACAATGCTTTCCCAGGCTTCCACCGGGTCATCAAATTTCTTGCGGGCTTCATGCCATAGGTCCATCAAAGCGCCACGCATATAGGGGTATTTCACCCGCAAAGGACTGTAAAGGTACCAGGAGAACGAAATCCCTCGCTGACACCCGCGCGGTTCATAGGGAGGCAGGGTATCTTCCATTTTTGGGTAATCCAGGGCTTGCATCTCCCAGGTCACAATCCCGTGTTTGACGTAAATATTCCAGCTACACCCACCCGTGCAATTCACTCCGTGGGTGCTACGAATAATTTTTTCATGCTGCCAGCGATGGCGGTAAAACTGTTCCCAGGAACGCGTTTTGGGGTCTATGACATCTTGAATCCAGTTCATAATTTATCTCCCTACTAAAGTTCTTCTCACGCCTTTTAAACGATTTTGCCACAATTTATTCATGAGTAAAAGAAAGAAAACCAGACCAAGGACACCAATCCAGACAATTCGCCCTTTTACGTCCGATGGTGTAGGTTCCCGCTTCTGGGCGTCCCGAAACAGGGCCACCAGTCGAACCAGCTCCTCATCATCAAAGTGATGTCCGGCAAATGCCACCGACATGGAAGGAAAGGTTGGATTTTGCAGAATGTTAACCAGCTCAGCATCACTGAATTTCACACTGGCCTTGGTTAGATCGGGCCCCAAAGTACCTCCTCCTAAAAATCCCACACCATTTACCGAATGACAGGAAATGCAGTGTGGGGCACGATCTTTAAACGGGATTTCCCCGTTAAATAATTTCACTCCCAGGGGTAC
>CAZMEG010000388.1:953-4055 GCA_964565205.1 uncultured Cytophagia bacterium | reverse complement strand
CCGCGAATGGCGGTTGGTGAAGTATGGAAAATATTCACATCCAGCTCCTCAGCGATTCGATAGGGACGCCCGGCATCAGGGTAAGTGGGAACGCCTTCATAAATAACCGAACTGGCTGCCAGAGCAAGCGGACCGTAAACAATGAAGGAATGGCCGGTAATCCAGCCAATATCGGCCATACACCAGTAGACATCTTCAGGGTGGATATCCTGAATATATTTGGACATCCAGGTCACATAGGCCAGATAACCACCAATACTGTGTTGCGCCCCCTTGGGTTTTCCGGTAGTCCCACTGGTGTACATGAGAAAAAGAATCCCTTCGGCGGGCAAAGAAACCGGTTCTATCACTCGCCTTTGATATTTTCTGACTAATTCGTTCATGATGAAATCCCGCCCATCAACTAATTTAGTTTTTGAATTGTACTGGCCGGGATGTCGTTGCCAGACAAGAACTTTTTCAACTTTCTGACCTTCTTTTTCGGCTACTTTTACAGCGTGATCGGCCTTCTCTTTATGATCTAACAGAGTCCCATTGCGATAATAACTATCCATAGTAATTAAGACCCTGCTATCGGAGTCTTCTATACGCAATCCACAGGCTTCCCCGCTGAAACCTGAAAAAACCACCGAATGGATTACACCCAATCGGGCACAGGCTAACATGGTAATAGGTAGTTCAGCCGTCATGGGTAAATAAATCGTTACTCGGTCCCCAGCTTTTAAGCCACAAAAATCTTGTAAAACGGCTGCCGTTTCATTTACCCGACGATAAAGTTCCTGGTAAGTAACATGGTGGATAGGTTCATTCTCGGGTTCGGGTACAAAATGGAGGGCTGTTTTATTTTTATATTTATCCAGATGACGATCCACACAGTTGTAACACGCATTCAGTCGTCCCCCCACAAACCATTTGTAAAAAGGTGGATTACTATCGTCTAAAACTTTTTCCCAATATTTATCCCAATCTAATAATTCAGCAAACTCGACGAAATAATCCGGAAATTTATCCAGTGTAAATCTTTTTTTCATATCAGGATCATAAACATTTGCCTGTCCAATGAATTTTGGTGATGGATAATAATATTCTTCTTCCTGCCAGTGCACTGCATAATGTTTAGATTCCATGGGGACCTCCTTCATTTATTGAAGAAAGATTTTATTTTTACGTTATTCATAATCTTTTTAATTCACAAACATTGAGGATATCAATATAAATTCCAATTTAACAAAGCCAAAAATACCAAATGAAGTTGGGATTTGTTGATCAGGTAAAAATCTATAAATGCGACCGGTAAATTTCAGATCAGGTCAGACCGGCGGTTTTGAGGCTCCCTCCTACAGCATACTCGACTTCCAGGACTTTATTTTTCAATCGTCCCGTCATGCCTTTACGGTCATCAATAATGATATTGGTTACCACACGATCAGCAAAATTTTTAATTTCATCATGACATTTTTTAATCAAAGCCATGACTTCTTCCCAGTCGCCTTCAAGAATCGTACCCATGGAGGTCAATTGGTAATCCACTTCGCTCTTATCAATGATCTTGAGTGCTTTAGCGATTAGATCCTTCATTTCTTCACCGGTTCCAACCGGGGTAATTGTTACCTGAGCTAACATATTCCCTCTCTCTTGTTTATAAAATTCGAATTTTAAGTTGATGAAAAAATATATTATTTTTATAATAAATGTCAAGTACGGAAATTGCGGAACTCATGGATTCAATAAAGCGTTAATTTGTAGGATTTTGAAGAAAAGTCTATTTTCAGAACTTGACTTTAAGGAAAAATTTATTATATTATAAACGTCATCGCGGGGTGGAGCAGCCTGGTAGCTCGTTGGGCTCATAACCCAAAGGTCGCGGGTTCGAATCCCGCCCCCGCTACTAAACTTAAGGTGCTTTTATAAGCACCTTTTTTGTTTTTATACCGCGCCACGCTTCATTATAAGTTATGCTTAAATTGCCCTATCCTGTAATCTTTTAAATTATACAAACTCGCTGGCTGAATTGAGGATTATAATTATCGTGTGTATTATACCCTCTGGCCAGTAGCAGACGAAAATTAGCTGGTAGATTTCAACCTGGCCATAACTGCCAAAATTGCTTAATGTTTAAATTGACGTCTCCAGGTGGTACATATTTAATTGTATATATTCCATCGGTTCCGGTGGCGGCTCCGACATAAGTATTTTAAATTGGAATATTCACACCGGGAAATGGTTTCCCATTTTCATCGGTAACTTTTCCTTTAGTGGGGCCAGTCTGGGCTCCTCCCAATGAGACCATCATAAAATTGACGAATAAAATGCCTATAAATTCTCTTAAACTTCTCATTTTTACTTCTACCTGTAATTTTGATCAATTAAGATGTAAGTATATAATTTCTAAATTATTGAAATAGCAATTACAATCCCTGCCACCAGGGGAATGGAAAGGGAAACGAACGCACTGAAGCCAAAGGCATAAACAAAACCGGGATTGATGAGAAAGGTCGGGGTGGAAGCCATAGAAGTGGCCTGCGTACCCTCCACCAGAACCGGATGCATTTCATGATTTCCCAGGGCGTCGTTGCGAAAGGTTTTAGTCTTGCGGCTGCCAAACAGGGCGATGATCGCCGTGCCAAGTAGATAAGCTGAAAATGCTCCACGCTATAAATTTTGCACTCATTCCTATTCCGAATTGTTTTTCTTGATGATAAGCAGGCGATACGGTTCAAATACCGGATAAGCCTTCACACCTTGTTGGTAGGCTTCGACGGCCTCGTTTTCGGCTTCCTGACACATGGCCTGAATCTGTTCCATACTCCACCCCTTTTCTTCCATGGTATTTTGGTAATTTTTTGCCACCAGACAGCTAACCCTGAAATAAGTCATTCCGTGTGTCGAGGAGGAGTCCAGGGAAAAGACTTCTTCAATCGGTTCTGCGGGCTCGGTACCCTGGCATTTGCAATAGCCACAATCGACGAGGGCTTTGATGACGTGAGCGCTGAAGATTACATACTTTACCTGCCACGGTTGACCGGATTCCGTGGCAACTTTAGAATCTGCCGCCAGAGGAATGGCTTCCAGCAGTAGCTTTGCCACGGCAAGATGTTCTGG
>CAZMEG010000388.1:0-943 GCA_964565205.1 uncultured Cytophagia bacterium | reverse complement strand
CCCGAAACACCTCAAAAGCCATCCATGGCAATCACAGCCTGTGGCCGGCTCTGGCGCAATAAAGCCACCATATAATCCACCGGGTTTCGCTCCTGCCAGTCCCGCGACCATTTGGCGATCACCTGCTGTACTGAGGTGTTTGGTGGCCAGGGCTGAAAAGGCGCATTTGCGGGTAAAGCCTCTAATTCGGACAGGCTCAGAGGTCCATTCACAAAAGGTCCAATGAACACACTATCGGCTTTAAAAATTTTAGCAGCTTGTTGAAACAATTCCATCCGAGCCTGGCCAATTTCCTTACCCCGCCGCAATCCACCCCAGAGTTTGTCACTGTTTTCGCCTCGAGTCAAACTGGCCAGGATAAGAGACCCGGCCAGGTCTTTTGATCGAGCGATGAGAGCTCCGGCTGTGGTTTCATCATCCGGATGTGCCGCCACCCACAATACCCGTTCCGAACGCTCGAGCACATCCAAAACAGACACGGGCTGTGAAATAAGGGATTCATCTGGTGATGATCCGCAACCCCATAACATCCATCCAAAAACTATGAAAACGGTTAATGTATAAAGAATCATCTGTTTCAGTCACATTTTTTAAAAGTTAAGTAAAACGAACCACCTGGCGTATGACCCTTGGCCGGGAGCCGTCAATGATCCAAAGGTATGAATGACACAATCCCACCGCAATTTCCACCAGCACTCCGCCTGGACCAAGAGCTGAGAGAATTACTTCCTCCAATACTAATGGTCTGGATTTTGTGTAAGGTACCGGCGTTTCTATTTCATATAAAACAGCCGCCTGGGTTTTCATTTCCACACCTTCTCGATTCTATTTAATTATGAATAAAATATATAAGATTTGAAAATTTTCAAATAATAAATTTTTTAGATTAGTTAAAATTTAAAAATTTAAGCTATTGCTTTCAAACTTCTAAATCATCCGATTT
>CAZMEG010000387.1:2639-4062 GCA_964565205.1 uncultured Cytophagia bacterium | reverse complement strand
AAACACAACTGGCGCGGATTCATTAAGTGGGGCAATCTCTTTCTGTCAAAATACAATGTACCGGATGCCATCAGTACCTTTGAGGATGCCCTGAAAATCAATCCCAGTGCGGCCGAAGCCCATCTGGGTCTGGCCCGGTGTTACAGCAGCAGCGATTACGAAAAAGCCATGACGGCCGTAACCCGCGCTCTGGATATTAACCCCAATTTCGTGGCAGCCCACAACTTTGTTGCCTCATTACAAATTGCCATGGGCAATTATCGCACCGCTCTGGAGAAATTGGAACAGCCTTTGCATGTCAATCCCAATTCCCTGAAAACGCACAGCCTTCGAGCTGTGGCTTATTACCTCATGGGCGAGATGAATAAATTTTCCGAAATCGAACAAAAAATCTTTACCCTTAATCCAAACTATGGCGATCTCTACTTTCAACTGGCCGAGGCTCTGTCCAGGCGCTACCTTTTTAAAGAAGCTGCTGAATTTTATCGTAAATGTTTGAAACTGAATCCGGGGCATCATTTAGCACGAGCTGGCTTAGGCACCAGTTTAAGCCGGCTTGGTAAAGAGCAGGAAGCCAAAGCCGAACTGGAAAAAGCATTTTCGCATGACCCCTACAATAAATATGTTGGCAATCTACTGACTCTGTTTGATGAATTTCCACACTACAAAGCCCACCGCAAAACCCGGTTTATCCTACGTATCCATGAGAAAGACGATCCGGTTTTGGCACCCTATGCAGAAGAATTGACTCAGGAGTGCCTGACCTATTTAAGCCGAAAGTATCCAGCTCCCTGGCAGGAACCGGTACTGGTGGAAATATTCCCCGAGCACGATGATTTTGCCGTGCGCTGTTTTGGATTACCCGGAGCCCAGGCGTTTTTGGGCATCTGTTTTGGAAATGTGGTAGCCATGGATTCACCTCGAGCCCGTACTAAAGGTGATTTTGTCTGGGGCGAGACGCTATGGCACGAACTGGTCCATGTCACGCACCTCCGCCTTACCAACAATCGTATCCCCCGATGGCTGGCGGAAGGGATTGCTGTCTACGAGACTTCCACAGCAAAACCTTACTGGGATATGAATCTCGATATCCCCTTTATCGCTGCTTTGAAAAACAATCGGCTTCTACCGTTAAAAGACCTGGATCAGGGTTTCAACCGACCGGTTAATCCGGGACAGGTCACGCTCTCCTACTTTCAAGCTGCAAAAATAGTAGAATTTATCGTCTCTCAATACGGTTTTAATAAACTTCTGGACATGTTCCCTCAATTTAAAGAGGGAAAAAATACCCAGCAGGTTATTCAGGCCGTTTTTGGGAAAGAAGTCAATTCTATGGATCAAGAATTTAAAGGCTATTTGAAACAAAAGTATCAACTGGATCATGTTGATTTTGACTTCGATTTTAAAGAATTTGTCTTATATT
>CAZMEG010000387.1:0-2629 GCA_964565205.1 uncultured Cytophagia bacterium | reverse complement strand
CACAAAACCCGGAAAAATGGAAAGAATACTTAAACCTAAAAATCGAAAAAAGTCCCAACAATCCTTTCCTAAATTTACAATTTGGTTTGTATTATAAAAATAATGGCCAACTGGATAAAGCCATTCCATATTTAAAGAAAGCCAAAAGTATTTTCCCTAAATATGTTCAGGGCGATAATCCTTACAAACTTTTGGCCGAAATTTATATAGAAAAGGGTATGATAGATAAAGCCATTAACGAGTTAGAAACATTGACCTCTTTGAATGGTAAAGATTTGAAGACCTTAAACCAGTTGGTCGATCTGTATTTTCAAAAGAGTAACTATTCGGATGCCATTGGGGCGTTGAAGAAAATAATCTATGTATCTCCTTTTGATTATGAAGTACACCAAAAATTGGGAACAGCTTATTTAAAAACGGGTCACTATAAACAAGCGATTCAGGAATTCCAGATACTGTTAAAAACCAATCCCCCCGATTTAGCCGGTGCAAATTGTGATCTTGCTACGGCTTATTTAATGGCTGGCAAAAAAGCGGAAGCAAAAAAGGCTGCGCTCGCTGCCCTGGAAATTGCCCCACAGTACGAACGCGCCCAGGAAATTTTGTTGAAAACGATAGAATAAAATTATAACTTGAATACATAAGACAATGCGCCTAAAAATATTTTATTTCATTGGAATACATTTTATTTTTTTAAGCGGGATTGCCTGGGGGCAATGGCCGCCGGGGGATGAATTTAAATTTGTGCGTATCCGCTGGACAGACAATGGGGTGCGCTTCGGTTACGGTTTTTCAACCAATGCTCCTTTGTGGGCGCATGATTACCCCACTGCGGAAAAAAATTTATATACAGCCATTAAGGCTTTAACCACTATTAAAGTTTCGGAAAATTACGAAGTTCTGACTTTTGATGACGAAGAAATATTTAAATACCCGTTCATTTATGCCTGTGAAATTGGCTATTTGACTCTGAGCGAAGCTGAAATAAAAAATCTGCGCGAATACCTGCTGCGAGGTGGATTCCTGATGGTGGATGATTTTCGTTTACCCTGGGAGTGGGAAAACTGGCGGCGGGAAATCCGTAAGGTGTTGCCCTATCCCGATTACCCCATGCGTGAGATCCACATTGATCATCCTATTTTCCATTGTTTCTTTGATTTGCGAAATATTCATACTCCAGTCCCTTATTTACCTGATGCACCACCCCGCTATTTTGCTATTTTTGATAAAAGTGGCCGTATGCTGGTGCTCATAAATTTTAATAACGATGTGGGAGATGGTTGGGAATGGCCCGAGGAAGATAAGACTTTTTCAGCAGAAGCTTTTAAGTTAGGCATCAATTATTTAATCTATTCATTGACTCATTAATTTGTGGTTTAATTACGTGAAAGTTAGAAAAGTAGTGGCCAACACAATTATTTTATTTTTCCTCCCTTTTTTAGTGGATGGTAGTCCCGCTCAAATAAGTCATGGCGACGAATTTACTTTTATACGGATTAAATATAACAACGGCGGGGAAAACTACCGTTATCGTAACTTATTTGGTCCCGGATTTGTTTACTGGGCCGTAGATTACCCCTTTGCTGAAGAGAATTTTATTAAAAGGGTAAAAAAATATACCTCTCTTAAAGTGGCTAAAGAAGCATTAGCTCTTTCACTGGATGATCCACAAATTTTTAATTATTCTTTTGCTTATGTTGTAGAAGTGGGCTACATGAGTTTATCGCAACATGAGGCCGAGGTTCTGCGCGAGTGGCTTCTGCGCGGTGGCTTTCTCATAGTGGACGATTTTCACGGTCCCTATGAATGGAATCATTTTTTGGAAGAAATGAAGAAGGTTTTTCCGGAAAAGCCACTAATCGATATTCCTGCCGACCATCCCATTTTTCATTGTTATTATGATTTCAACAAGGTTCCACAGATTCCGGGGTTGGGTTCCTGGTTAAGAGGCCGCACCTATGAGAAAGGGGGGTATTTCCCCCACTGTAAAGGGATTTTTGATGATCAGGGTCGATTGATGGTTCTGGTGAATCACAATACCGATATTGGTGATTCCTGGGAACATGCCGAAGATCCTCGTTATCCTGCCGAATATTCATTTAAAGGGTTTAAACTGGGCATTAATTTTATCATTTATGCGTTAACACATTAAAAGAAGAAACCGTTTAATCACAAAGTTGGAGTAGTGCAACATGGGATATAATCAGATTATCGAAGAGAAAGAAGACCTGGCTCTTGTGGAAAAATTGCGCGATGGCAGCCGGAGCATTATCAGCGAATTACGTAAAATCATTGTGGGTCAAGAAGAAGTCATTAATCTTGTACTTATTGCTTTATATACCGGGGGACACTGTTTAATTACCGGAGTTCCAGGTTTAGCCAAGACCTTACTGATTCGCACCATTGCCCAGATTTTAGATTTAAAATTCAAACGTATTCAATTTACCCCGGACTTAATGCCGGCCGATATCATCGGCACCGATATCATCGAAGAGGATCGAGCTACTGGCCATCGAGTGTTGACTTTTGTAAAGGGCCCTATTTTTGCCAATATCATCCTGGCTGATGAAATCAATCGCACGCCCCCCAAAACCCAGGCTGCTCTTCTGGAAGCTATGCAGGAACATCG
>CAZMEG010000386.1:0-4062 GCA_964565205.1 uncultured Cytophagia bacterium | reverse complement strand
ATATTATAAAGCTCTGGCGTTATTTGAAAGTATCCCATATTGGTTAAACTATTTAGAATCAAAACAACTTATTGATCATTCCACCAATAACGAAATTCGCACCAGTATTTCTAAAATTTATCGCTATCTAAAAGAAATCTTCAACATCTGGCCTTATAATGACGCATTTGTGAAAAGTGAATTAACAAGTGCATGGGGAGAAACTATTTAATGTAATAGAACAAATGAGAAATAGAGTTTTGAAAACGAAAATAAATAGTAGCCTCGGAGAAATCGTGACACCGGTTAAACCTTTTTAAAATCACGAAAGCGCCAGTTGCACCGCACGCCTGGCAAGTATCTCCACCGAATCAAAAATAGGTAGATGAAATTCCCTGGCTAATTCTTCTTTGATCAGACTTAACTCTGTACATCCTAAAATAATCCCCTGCACACCTTGTTGCAAAAAAGCATTTACCAAATCAATTACCGGCTGTAAAACTTTTTTCCCGGCTTTGATATTTTGAATGACAGCATATAACTCAGACTCCTGGGTAGCATCGGGAGTTAGTGTTTTAATGCGAAGTTTTTGGCAAGCTTTCTGATATAATCCCGATTTTAATGTGCCGGTGGTGGCAAGAATACCTATCTTATTAACATCCCCATGTTCTTGAACTTGCTTAACAACCTCATCAATTAAATGTAGAATGGGTACGCGGCACCTGTTTTGTAATTCTTCATAGTAGAAATGGGCAGTGTTGCAGGGAATGCAGATGAAATCTACACCCGCCCCCTCTAAAAAAGTTATCCCTTCCAGCAAAATCGGCAGTGGATTTTCACCGTGACCCATAATAGCGGCTGTTCGATCGGGGACCTGTGGATTATTGAATATTATCAAAGGGATGTGGTCTTGATCGCGCCGGGCAGGGGTTAATTCTATAATTTTTTGAAAAAAGAAGGCTGTAGCCTCGGGGCCCATTCCCCCTAATATGCCCACTCTTTTAGGTCTCATTATTCTAAGATCAGTAATGGAGTGTCCTTTTCCACCGATTCCTGGTCTTTTCTAAAAATTTTCTTAACCACCCCATTCGTATGGGCGCGGATCTCGTTTTCCATCTTCATGGCTTCTATGATAACCAACCCCTCTCCTTTCTTAACCGATTGCCCTTCTTTTACCAGATATTTTACAATTAAACCGGGCATAGGAGCTTTTATTTCAACGGCACCGTGGGGCTTTTCATCTGTTTTAATTAAATTCCTTAACTGACGCGTGGTTTCATCTTCTAATTCTACCGGATAGGTAACGCCATTCAAAATAATCTGATAGCCATCGTCATTTTGATCAATAAATATTTGATAAGAATGATTATTTATAATGAGCGAATAAAGATTGGGTTCGGCGAGCTTTTGTAAATCGGCTGATTTAATGGGTTTACCATTTACTTTTATTGTAGAGCTATCGTTTTCTGGCAATTCAATTTCAAAAGTCTTTTCGGCAATCCTGGCAAAATATTTCATTAAAGTCTAACAGGCCTTATTCAAAATTGAAGGTAAAAATTTATTTAAAAAATTTCTTGTTATCTGCGGTATGGAGATTTCATTTAATTGATGTACTAAATACCATCGGGCATCTTTTACATCCGATCCGGGAGTTAATGAACCACCCAGATATTGAGCTTGAAAGTCAATGATAACATAATGGAAACGAATCTTTGCATTAGAATCTTTTTCAATATAATCCACGACATCCAGTAATTTGACAGGTTTAATTTTTATATTGCATTCTTCCAAAACTTCTCGAATAAGAGCCTCATGCACCCTTTCCCCTACTTTAACCAGCCCACCGGGTAGAGTCCACATTTCTGAAGAGGGAGGGTTTTTTCTTTTAACGAGTAAAACCTTCCTCTCCTCCACAATCAAAGCCCCGACCGCCACCAGGGGATGAACGGGGAATTCTCGTTTTGATGGAATCAATTTAAATTAATTCAGTTCCATTCTTCATAATCCCAGTCCTCGTCCCCCCAGTCTTCTTCATCGTCGTAATCGTATTCTTCTTCATCATCCCAGTCTTCTTCTTCATCCTCCCAATCTTCCTCATCTTCCCAATCGTCTTCATCATCCCAATCCTCGTCATCATAATCCTGGAAGTAGTAATCATCGTCCATGTCATCATCCTCCATGCTTAATTTGATTTTATTGTTAAAAAGATCCTTCATCGATCCTTCCTGCATGAATTCTCCTTTCTTCTTATTATTACTTTTCATATACACCTCCACCTCTATTTGGGGTTTAATTCTTTATATATTTTATGGATTGTTTAGTTCCACTTATTAACGACCAAAATAGGTCTTCAAGTTTCAAAATTGTTGAATAAATATCAAATTTTTTTTCGATGGTTCTTCTTGCCTGGATGGCCAGATGCTTTCTTGTTTTTTCATCTTGCAGTAAATTCTGAACCGCTTGCACAAGACTGTTAACATCACGGGGAGGTACTAAAATTCCATTTTTATGAGGTTCAATAATATCCTGAATCCCGTCTTTATTACAGGCGATAACCGGTTTTTGCATGGCCATAGCTTCCACTAAAGCCATACCAAAGGATTCCGCCCGGGAGGGGAAGACAAAGATATCCATGCAGGATAAATATTTTGATACCTGATCGGTGGTCCCGGTACAATAAATTTTTTCCTGCAGGTTCAAATCCCTGATCCGATTTAAAATATATCGGGCTTCCTCTTCCTCTCCAAAAGTAGCGCCCCCCACAATTAAAAAACGCACATCGGGAAGCCTTTCTGAAATTTGTCGGGCCATTTGTAAAAATTCAAGAAATCCTTTACCAATTTGAATTCTACTGACAATCCCGATAACCCGGGTTTCTGGATGCCAGCCAAGTTCATGCTTAACTTTTTTAGCATCATACAGGTTCGGATTAAATCTTTCTAAATCGATACCCGGATAAATTACACTGACTTTATCTTTTGAAATGGGGTGGGTTTGAAGTATATTGTGGTAAATCATCCGTGACACGGCGGCGATATGATCAACATGGCTATACAGCCATTTATGGAATGGATCCTTTTTGGATCGTGCCGTTCCAACATGCTTGCTCAGCACAACCTTCACATTTTTCAAGCCCTGTTTGGCGGGTACAATGGTCCACAAATCTTTACTGTAATGGCAGTGAATCACGTCGATATTTCGCTGCTTTATGATCTGGCGTAAAGATTTAATTCCACCGGGTGCCACATATGTGTTCAATTTTAAACCTATCGGATGGAAATTAAGTTTCTTTAAATGCCCCTCCAGAAAGCCATTTTTAAAACAAACAGGCAAAACTTCATGCCCGGATTGCCTCAATTTTTCCGAAATTAACGCCACATGCATCTCTAAACCACCCCATGACGGGGACGAACAGATCTGTAATATTTTTAACTGTGAATTATTTCTTTCCATTCATAGCTAAAAGTTCATCGCGGAGTTTATAAACTTCACGCATAACCATCTCGGCTTGCTTTTGTAATTTTTCTCTATTCTCCAGATTAACTTTTACTTTCTCTAATTTAATGGGCTTACCCACTTTTGCCCGAACTCTTTTAAAAAATCTGGGAAATTTAGCCCCGGGTGGCAGGGCTTCGCGAGTCCCAACCAGTGCAATCGGTACCACCGGACAGTCCGCCAGTTGAGCCAAACGTACAAAGCCCGTACGCGGACGGGGTGGGTTCTGCGGATCATATTTCCTCGTACCTTCCGGAGCCATGTAGACAATATGCCCCTGTTTTAATAGATTCAGTGCCCGCTGAATAGCCTCCTGATCTCCCGCACCTCGCACCACGGGAAACATATTCACTTTTCTTAGCCACCAGCCAAGCACGGGAACCTTGAACAATGAATGCTTCACCATGGTAGAAGCCCGATGATTTACCACAAGAGACATGGCCGGAATATCAAGCAAACTATTGTGGTTAATTACTCCAACATAGGGACCTTTTTCAGGTAAATTTTCCTGATCGTAACACTTGCCAAAGAAAAAAATTTTCATAAAAATTTTAAAAATATAATAAGATAACCAGTAAACCATATTCC
>CAZMEG010000385.1:0-4067 GCA_964565205.1 uncultured Cytophagia bacterium | reverse complement strand
GAATTTCTGTTATGCAAGGCTTACACCAGGTAGCCCAGAAGTCAATGACCACGACCTTCCCTTGAAAGGCTTCGGATGAAATTTCCTTGCCGTTAAGATCATATATGGCAAATTTCGGTACCTTCGTAGAGGATACGTCCCTGGTATTTTGAACCTGTGTATTAGAATTATTATCCGATTTGCTGCATGCTGAAAACAAAATAAACAAAGACAACAAAAATAGTAGCCTTAAAATTTTCATTGTCAAACCTCCTTTAAGCAAATTTCGCAATTTTCTGTAAATCCATGTCAAATTTTACTTGACATTGAATTAAAATTATGTTATTTATATCTATGTTAAATTCCTCCTGTCAGTTTTGGCAGGGAAGCAAAAGACGGAAACCATCCTCCCGTCTGAATTTCTGAAGGAACAGAAGGGCACAGCCAACCCTCATGGCTGTGCCTTTATTTTTATTTTAACAATATAATCCCTCAATTAATTTCATCCTATTTCACATCTCAATCGATTCTTTGTTCGAAGTTTTGGTCAAGATTTCGAGTTCATTAATAATGCGTTTTTGTCGGCGTGCGATGCTTAACAAATACAGGAAGATAGCTACCCAGACTATTGTGTAAGCCGCGAAAAGATAGGACAGACGCCAGTTATACCCGGGTCCGCTAATAGGTGTACGCACAAAACCGGTTTCCAGACCGTCGGCTTTGACCTCGAGAAAATATTTTTTATATGACAACCTGAGCGGATTCTGGCTACCCAGCAAAACTTCATATACTCCATTCCGTACCGGTACATTTTCGTGTGTCTCACTCCAGAAAGGTGTGGTACTTCTAAGAGTTTTATAGAAATTAAAAGTTAAAGTCACTTCCCCTTCAAATGGTTGTCCATCAGAAGTTGTTAACTGGCCCTGAAAATGTACCAGACGATTTGTTTGTCCAAATGTAAAATCTACCATAACAAGACAAAGGAAAACCAAAATAAAATTGTATTTTGCTTTCATACGATTTTGCTCCTTTTTAAATTTTCAGTACACTAATAGGCTAATTTTTTCTTGTATTCTGAAAGAATCACTGTGCTTTTTTGAAGATTTATTCTCTGGAGCAGGATAAAAACATAAAGAAGAGTAAACGTAAACAGACTGAAGAAGAAGGCTATTTTCATATCTGGATGAAGTCCAGAGTTAGACCCGCCTGCAATCACCGGGCTGGGATGAATATCTCGCCAGAGACGAATGGACAAATAGACCAGAGGAACATCCACAAAACCTACAATGCCAAAAACCGCCGCAAACCGTGCCCCGCGCTCTTCATCTTCAACGAAGTTACGCAACATAAGGTAGCCCACATAAATGAACCACAGCACCAGAAACAGAGTCAATCGGGGGCTCCATTCCCACCAGGTATTCCACACCGGGCGCGCCCATATGGGGCCGGTTATCAAAACCAGGGTGGCAAAGATGACCCCGATCTCGGCAGAAGAGTAGGCGATAATATCGTATTTTCGATCTTTTTTCCATAAGTAACCAATGCTGGTCACAAATACCACAAAGAAGGCCAGAAAGGAAACCCAGGCCGAGGGCACATGGAAATAAAAAATACGCTGAATTTGTCCCATGGTTTGTTCTTCTGGAGCAAAGAGAAAAATAAGGTAAAGGTTAACGACCATGGCGAAAAAAAGCAGCCAGCCTAAAAAATGAGTCCATAATTTTGAATTCTCTTTCATCTCATCTCCTGTAATTATTCTTCGATTATGTATTCAAACAAAAGCAAGGCGACGATCAAAAATATTAGGTCAAAAGCTACGACAATTTTCAAACGACTCCAGATAACTTCCCAGCTTTTCCCCTGGAATATATCGGTGGTGGATTGCACAGCTCCAAAAATAATCGGTATGGAGACCGGAAAATACAATATGGGTAGCATCACCTCTCGGGTACGGGTATTGACCGAAATGGCAGAAAACAGGGTGCCGATCACCGCAATTCCTATGGTACTTAAAAGAATAATCACCAGTAAAACTGGTAAGATCGCCAGGATGTCCAGGTGAAAAAAGATGGCAAAGATAGGCAGGACAATAAATTCCATCAGTAAAATTAATAAAAAATTCACCACCATTTTACTAATATATATAACATTTCGATCAACCGGCGTGAGCATCAATCCATGCAAACATCCTTTATCGACTTCATAAACAAAGGTCCGGTTCATTCCCAGTAAACTGGCAAAGATAAAAGTCATCCACAACATTCCTGGGGCGGCTTCCTGAATCAATTGGCTACCCGTAGGAAAAGCAAAATTTAAAACAAATGATATGATCAGGCTAAAGACTAACATTGAGGAGATCATTTCTTTGGTGCGGAATTCAGAAACGATATCTTTCCACAATATTGCACTAATTTTACCAATCATCACGAAACGAAATGATAATATTTTTCGCGAAAAGTTTTAGCCTCTATGTTAGAACGTTCTTCCTCAAATACCAGTTTTCCCTGATGAATGATGGCCACGCGGTCAGCCAGATCAATCCCTCGATCCAGATCATGGGTGACCATTAGAATGGTACGATCTTTACTTTTCAACTCTTTAAGCCATTCGGTGAGCATCTCTGAGGCATGCTGGTCAAGGCCTGTGTAGGGTTCATCCAGAAGTAAGATGGAAGGGTCATGAATCATGGCGCGGGCTATGGATAGACGCTGCTGCATGCCACGTGAAAAAGTTCGCACTCGATCTCGACGGCGTAAGCCGAGTCCTACCTCAGCGATGATTCGCGCGATTTTTGCATTTAAATCCTTTACATCATACATTTTCCCATAAAATCTGAGATTTTCTTCGGCTGTTAATTCATCATAAAGATAGGTCTGATGTGCAATCACCCCAATTTGCCGGCGTATTTTTTCAGAGTCGCTATTTAATGAGTAACCGTTGATGAATATTTCACCAGAAGTGGGTCGCGTTAAAGTCGCCAGAATTCGTATCAGGGTTGTCTTACCGGCCCCGTTGGGACCAAAGATGGCTAAAAATTCACCGCGATGAATTTTTAGATTCACATTTTTTAATGCAAATAAAGTACCGAAAGCTTTGCTTAAATGGTGCACCAAAATCGTAGGATTAGTCGCATCAGCTTCCGTATGAATCCGATCCTCATGTTTAACTTGTTTCAATGTGCCAGTAATTGACATTTATTGAAGAGGATTTCCACAGTTTGCACAATATTTATCATCCCTGGATACAGGTGAGCCACATTTCCAGCAATATTTCAACTCTTTGGCGGCAGATTTATGTTTTTTCTTTTTTGGAGTACTCTGTAACTGGTCAATTTGCTTTAATAAATTGATGGCTTCTTCTTTATACTGATTTCGCAATTCAATGAAATCTTCTTCAGAAAGTTTACCCATCTGGTAGTCGAATTCGATATCTTTAATGGCTGAATAAATCGCCTGTTTGCGTTCTTCCAATTCTTTTGCCCTGTGATTGGAGCTTACTTTTTTCCAGATACCTTTTTTACTGTGGGCTTCCACGAGGGGATAGCTTACATAGGCCAGAATGAGTAGAGTTAAAAAAGTAAATACAAAAATTTCCATGGGCTCAGTCCTTAAAGTTTTTCAATTCCTGTTCGAACCGTTTTTCCAGCTCTGACGGGAATTTCTTTTCCGTTCTGGCTGATGTGGCTGGTGATTCCGCCTGTTGAGTTGTTGGTCTGGCAATAAGTTTTTTTAAAACCATAGCCACGACAAAACCACCCATGAGAAGCGCCACAAAAGGTAAAACCCAGGCTAATAAATTAAAACCTTTTTTGGGAGGAGCGGCCAGAATACTCTCGCCATATTTTTTCACCATAGCCTGTAAAACTTCCTCTCTGGTTTTGCCCTGTTCCAGTAGTTGATCTACTTCAGTTTTTAATTTTTTCGCTTCCGGGCAATTCATGTTTCCTTCACATCTACTGGCAGGCAACCGACAGCCGCAATAACAGGCCAATTCACCCATGATTTCATTACTTAAGTTAATTTTGGGTTGAATGGCTTTTTCCTGGGCCAGAGCAGGGTGAAAGATTATACAGGCATACAATAAAATTA
>CAZMEG010000384.1:0-4093 GCA_964565205.1 uncultured Cytophagia bacterium | reverse complement strand
GGTATGGTAATCAATGAAATTTTATATGATCCCATTGGTGAAAATGCAGGACGTCAACTGGTTGAATTAAAAAATACTGGCGACCAACCATTGGAATTAAAAGGCTGGTGGTTGTGTGCCCGGCAGGATTATGCGCAGATTCCAGATGTAACCATAAATCCTGGTTCTTTTCTGGTTGTACATATTGGCGCAAATGGTACCAACACTGACCAGGAGGTTTATCTCCCGTTTATGTTACCCTTGCAATCTATAAGTGATCTTAATCTTTTCAAGAACAGCGATTTCAGCAATCCGGCCAGTATGGTGCATTTCGTCCAGTGGGGCGGGGTGCCGCCCACCGGGCGTGAGTCCGAGGCCGTGCAAGCCGGTCTCTGGCAACCTGGTGATTTCGTACCAGGCGTCCCGGAGGGCCACTCCATTGAATACGATGGTGAAGGCTTTCGTGCAAGCGATTGGTTCGATCAGCCTGAACCTAATATTGGAAGATGAGAAATCCAAAATATCTTAAACTGAATTTTACCTGAAATAGTACTGTGAATTGATTCGATTCGAGCTTTTTGGACAATTTCCTGAACTTTATACCTTCTCCGCTAATCACAGGTAGAGGCGACCGGCCGATCGCCTCTACTCAAAATTAACCCTTTGTGCAGAGATTAGCAATCATGCGCAGGGTAATCTTTCTGTAAATCACATTTCAAATGTATAAAACCTCTTTGCTTTTACAAATTTCACTTGCATTTTCATCTGTGATTTATTACTGTTAAGCACATTTTTCTGGATTAAACCATAACTTAAAATCAACAGATCTAAATAGTGAATCACACTCAGGAAACGTTCATTACAAAATTTTTTAAGCTTGAATCTGCCAGCGGAATACTTCTTATGTTTGCTACGGTTCTGGCACTTGTGTGCGCAAACACACCTTTGCAGAAATACTATTTTTTGTTTCTCGAAACGCCCGTAGAAATTCGCATCGGTGCACTAAAAATCGCCAAGCCCCTGTTACTCTGGATTAACGATGGTTTGATGGCCATATTCTTTTTTCTTGTGGGGCTTGAGCTAAAAAGAGAGCTGGTTGAAGGTGAGCTTTCGGATAAACGCAATATTATTTTACCTGGTATTGGAGCCATTGGTGGCATGGTGGCGCCGGCTTTGATTTACGTTTTCTTTAATGCTGGCGATCCGGCTACCATGTCAGGCTGGGCCATTCCTGCAGCAACAGATATTGCTTTTGCTCTGGGGGTTTTATCCCTTTTGGGTTCGCGGGTCCCAGCTTCCATAAAGATATTCCTCACCTCCCTGGCCATATTTGATGACATTGGCGCGATTTTAATTATCGCTATTTACTATACCGGTCACATATCTTTATCTTCCCTGCTTGTAGTATTGGGTTGTATACTGATTCTCACTGGATTAAACAGGCGTGATATTGATTCCAAAAGTCTATATTTGCTAACGGGCATTATCATGTGGGTAGCTATGTTAAAGTCGGGAGTTCATGCTACCCTAACAGGCGTGATACTGGCTATGTTCATTCCAATGAATTCCAGAACCAATCGGAATTATTCACCTCTAAAAAGTTTAGAGCAAGACTTGCATAATGCCGTGGCGTTCTTTATTATTCCTATTTTTGCGTTTGCTAACGCAGGCATGAATTTTATGGGACTGGGTATGGAGCAGATATTCCACCGCGTTCCTTTAGGTATTGCCCTCGGTTTGTTTGTAGGGAAACAGGTGGGTATTTTTGGAATTTGCTGGATGAGCATTAAGCTTCATTTAACCCGATTACCCAAAGGGATGTCCTGGGGTACGTTATATGGCACCGCTATTCTCTGTGGGATAGGTTTCACCATGAGCCTTTTCATAGGGACGCTTGCTTTTGAAGAGTCGGGAGTTAATCTGGTGTTTGATGAGCGTCTGGGCATTATCATTGGATCGCTCGCCTCGGGAATCCTGGGTTATCTGATCTTACGTGTTAGTTTGCCTTCCTCGAATCGGGAACATGATTAAACCCCAGGCGACCACGGCGAAAATGATAATCGACAGCCAGCCACCCCAGGTGTGCAGCACGGCAAGTTCTTCCTGTCCGGTGAGCAGGTAGGTAATAGATGGAATGCCCGCCAGAACCAGACCGGCCAGTAGCACTCCCACCAGGGCTTCACCCGCGATAAATCCAGAAGCCACCAGAGTGCCCATATTTTCCAGGCGAATTTTTTCTTCCGGTTGCACCTGACGAGCGGCAAGAATTTTGTCAAAAGCACCTTTCATGAGGCCGCCAATGAATATGGCAAAAGTAGTATCAAAAGGCAGGTACATGCCCACAGCAATCAACATGGGTGCCGGAGCTTTGATGAGAATCAGAGCCAGGGAGAAAAACATGCCGATAAGAATGAGACCCCAGGCCATCTCACCGCCAACGATTCCCTTGGCAAGTTGCGCCATGAGTCCAGCCTGTGGCGCCGGTAAGCGGGTGTCACCAATGCCAATGCCCCCTGCGGCGATGTTCCCCTCATGTAAAATGATGATTGGGAAAATCAGCACGAATGAGACCACCACGGTGCTGATGATTTCAGCAACTTCCATCTTCCAGGGCGTGCCCCCCAGAAGTTGCCCAACCTTTAAATCCTGAATCATGTCCCCTGCCATGGCGGTGGCACAGCATACCACCGCGGCTACTGCCAGGACGGCTGCCACACCACTCAATCCCACCACGCCAATGGCAACCATTACGATGGCTGCCACAATGAGTGTGGAAAGGGCCAGTCCCGAAATGGGTTGATTAGAACCCCCCACTAAACCTACCAACCAGCCACCAACTCCGGCAAAAAGAAAGCCAGTAATGAGCATAATCACAGCAGCTACCAGAGCCCCCCAGAAACTTCCGCTGAAATAGTAATACACCAGAGTCATGGGCACGATCAAAGCGATGGTTGAAATAATTATCCATTGTAAATTTATATCTTTCTCAAGACGGTTTTCTTTTACCTGTGCCGGCGTTTGTTCTCGACGTGTCCGGAAGGCTCCCCGGAAGGCAGAATAAATGGAATTTCGCAGTCCCCATAATGTGTACAAAGAACCCACCAGCATGGCCCCCACGGCCACAGGTCGAATTTGATTGTACCAGATGGAATAGGTGAGTTCACTCCATGGCACCGGAGCGCCGGCTAAACTTAATTGATTGCGTAAATCAGGGTTTAGAAAAAGCGCCAGGGGAATAAATACCAGCCAGGCCAGCACACCCCCACAAAAATTAATGGCTGCTAACCGGGGTCCGATGATATACCCTACCCCCATCAAGGCCGGGGAGGCCAGAGGTGTTGCAAAAGTCAAACCGCCCGTATGAACGATGTCACCCAGCGGCTGACGTGTACTGGAAAAATGATGAATTACCGAACGGGGGAATTTCATGAATACGGACATGGATTCGCGGAAGATAGCAAGTCCATTACTGTTTTTTAAAAGTTCAAGCAGGGCACCGAGCCCCATGGCTCCAAACACATATCTGGCGCCGGTTTCCCCTTTTTGTCCGGCCCGGACAATTTCATAACAGGCATAGCTTTCAGGAAAAGGAAGCCCGGCATCTACCACCAGAGTGCGACGCAGTAAGATTACGAACAGTACGCCAAGCACCCCACCCACCAGTAAGATAACGGAAGTTTCCCAGTAATTAAAATGAGTCCAGAGTCGTTTTCCATCCATCTCCACCAGGACAAAAGCCGGGATGGTGAATATGGCTCCGGCTACCAGAGCTTCCCCTACCGAAGCGGCGGTGCGGGCAATGTTTTGTTCCAAAACCGTGCCACGGAAAAAGGGCAACCGGAAAGCAGCGATGGCAATGACCGCAGCAGGAAAGGTGGCTGAAACGGTGAGGCCTGCTTTCAGACCAAGATAAGCATTTGCGGCACCCAGAACCACTGCCATGGCAATCCCCAAAAGGAGAGCTTTTAAAGTGAACTCGGCCAGCGTCGTTTGTTCTGGCACGTACGACTTTTCAGATTTGGAAGAATTCATCTGTCGCTTCCTTTCTTATTTTTAAGACTTCTGTACAATGGCTAACAAAGGACAACTAACCAAAAGCCCATCCATCCCCTTG
>CAZMEG010000383.1:0-4099 GCA_964565205.1 uncultured Cytophagia bacterium | reverse complement strand
TTCTGGGATTTGGGATTTGTTAAATTGGGATTTACACTGGCATTCTCAAAGTTTGTGAATTAAACAGGTACAATTTTTACTCCGCCATTTTATTTGATTTTCTCAAAATCCAAATTCAATGCTGGCACGCCAGTATCGCCCGGGTAAAGGGGCACGTTCCACAATTTCGTACGTTTCATTGAAAAGGTTATAAAAAGACCACTTAAAATGTAGTTGAATTTTGCTAACATTCTTTTTAAAACCCACCGTCACATCATCTACCGAATAAGGAGGCAGGCTCACAGTATTTGCCGGGGTAGCGAAACGCCTGCCTATCATTCGACGGTGATAATTCAGGGTTAAATTACGCAAATTCAATTCCAGACTTATTTTTGTGGTATGTTCAGGACGATACGTCAGGTGCTTATTGTTGGTGGTATGTCGACCGCTTTTATCCAGCGCCTGTAAAATTTCATGACTGAGGTGTATTTTGATGCGGTCTCTCCACAATTGCCAGGTCGCAGCCAGTTCCCAGCCTTTTAACAGGGCATCAGTATTAAATGGCTGCCAGGTGGCAAATGAACCCAGTTCCCAGACAATGAGATTTTCAATTTTATGACGAAAATAAGTGGCTGAAAATTCCATCCAGCCGGCCCAAGGCAGGCCAACCTGAACCCCTGAATTTAAATCCCAGCTCTTTTCAGGCAGCAGGTCTGCATTACCTCGAACTCGAAAATCCTGATAAAATAAATCCGCAAAAGTTGGGACTCGAAAAGAACGCCCCCAGTTAGTGCGAAAAGCTAAAAGCCAGCCTTTATTGTATGAAAGAAGTAAACCCAGATTGGGACTCCACTGGTCTTCATGGCGGGTAATGGTGCCATTTTTTAAAGAACTGAAATCGAAACGTATTGCCTGGCTTAAAACAATTTTTGTCAGAAATTCAGGTTTCGGTAAATGCCACTCATTACGCAGACTGAAGCTATAACTCAGATTATTTGAAAACCGAATGGGACCAGCCGTACCTTGGAGTAAATCTTTATCACGAAAAGTATCATACTGCAACGTTGTTTGCATCCATATTGTGTGTTTACCTTTCAATGCATGGCTACTTTCGATTACTCCACGGTGAGATAAAACCCGGTAAAGGGTGTGGTATGGCGGTACCGTGCGAAAGCGCAACGGAGCATTAGCCGGTGGTTCATTTTTAAATTCGCTTTCATTTAAATATCGTGAAAATTGAACCTGTGTGGACCACCTGGCTCCATGAAAATCGTAGTGGCCAATAATAATGTGCCGACGTGTTCGAGCCTCGGCGAATGGTGTCCAGGCAAACACCAGACCCGGCAGACCTCGATTGGCATGGTAAATATGAGTCTGAATGCGAAATGAATGTGGCGGTTGATCGAAATTTATTGTAGCAAAATAATTATTCGATGAAAAGTCGGCGTTCAAGCGATCTTCGCTAACAGTAGACCCATCCGCTCTTTTATAGGTATAAGGATAATCCCCCTTTTCACTCAAATTTTCGTAATCGAAAAAATAGTTTACCCGGCCGAAAGTCCCGGCTACTGAGGGCTGAATGCCCAGAGCTCCAAACTCTCCGAATTGACCATCAAGGTGAAACCCGTCATCCATATTTTTTTTCGAAAAGATTTCTACAACACCACCGATAGCTCCACTCCCGTGCAAACTACTATTTCCACCTTTTGAGATACGAATTTCTTCGATGCCTGCCAGGGAAATCTGATTTAAATCCACCTCGCCGGTGAGGGGGTCATTTAAAGGTACACCGTCCAGCAAAACCAGCACCTGATTGGAACGACTCCCGTGAATAGAAATGCGTTTGCGCCCGCCACCTCCTGCTTCATCGATAATATCAATCCCGGGGATGTTTATTAAAAGCTCTCCCACGGTGCGAGCCCCGCTTTTTTGAATTTGGGATGCCGTAAGGACTTCCTGAAATGAACTGGTAAACTGGGTGCCCGGTGCCTCGATTACAATTTCATCAAACTTTATAATTTCGGGTTGCAGCTTGAAAATTACGGTGACGGTGAAATCTTTTTGCACAACAATTCCAGAATGAATTTGTTTTTTGTAACCGATATGGCTGGCCTGTAAGGTGTATTCTCCGGCAAACAAATTTTCAATCTGATAATGTCCTCGAACATCGGTAGCAGCACCAAAGCCGGTACCCACGACCACCACATTGGCTCCCACCAGAGGTTCTCCGGTGGTGGAAAAGACATACCCTTCAATCTTTACAGTAGATTGAGGCCAAACAACAGCTACCAATCCAAAGATTGAAATTATTATGACAGGCTTAACAAACCATGCCTTTATCATGTTACTCCCGTTTGTTTTTATTTTTTCAGAAAGGAGTCCTACCGTGAACCATTAGAGGAGGGGTCTAAAAATCAGAAACCCCAACCTCCGGGGAAAGGAAGTTGGGGTTTTTAAGTCAAATTCAAATCCTTATCCAGGCCCTTCCCTCGAAGGTTCCACGGGCAGGTCTCCTGGCTTACAGCTTCAAACCTACTCGTCGCGCCTTCCCATCCCGATGCTTCGGGACAGTGGCCGGGTGCGACTTTCGTAGCTGCTTACAGTTGCGGGGCAGCGCCGGATTTTCACCGGCTTCCTTACCTGATCTCATCAAAAGATCAGGATTACCCGTGTCAAACTTCAAATAATATAAGCTAAAAAATTAGAAAGTCAAGAAAAACCTTGGACAAAATATAAAACTTTATAATAAGAGAAATCGTCTAACTCAATACGAATGAAGATGTCCATTAATGCAAACTATGTGAGTTAATGACGGATCAGCAATTGATTCAAAAATTTCTCGATGGCGAAATATCGGCTTTCAATACGCT
Organism: uncultured Cytophagia bacterium; assembly: GCA_964565205.1. Taxonomy (GTDB): domain Bacteria; phylum Zhuqueibacterota; class Zhuqueibacteria; order Oceanimicrobiales; family CAZMEG01; genus CAZMEG01. The sequence goes on along the minus strand of CAZMEG010000383.1, from coordinate 1,250 downwards.
GGTTTGGCGATGGCAAAACAAAATTTATAACTTCATTCTACGCTATCTGGGTAATCATGATGAAGCGCAGGACCTCTGTCAAAAAACGTTCATTCGGGTTTATAAAAACTTGCATCGATTGCGCGATTATCATAAGTTTAATAGCTGGATTTACCAAATTGCACTCAACATTTGTCGAGATGAACTAAAAAGCAAGAAACGCAATCATACTCAGTCGCTTGAAGATTTAAAAGAAAAAAATAATGGCCGGGAATCACTTTACAACTCCCTGGAAAGTAACAACATTTTAAATCCTGAACGAGATATTTTACATAACGATTTGAAAAATGTGCTGTACCGGGCTTTACAGGCCATACCCGAGGAACAACGTGTGGTGATTATAATGAAAGAATATGATGGTTTGAAATTCACAGAAATTGCCGACATTTTACAAATTTCAGTAAACACAGCCAAGTCCCGCATGTACTATGGCCTGTCAGCTTTAAAAAAAATTTTTGACAACTGGAAAATTACCGAGGAGATGTTGAGACATGAAATGTAATAAAGATCAAATCATCGACTATCTTTATGAGGAATTAAGTCCCCAGGAAAAAGCTCAATTTGAAGAACATCTGTCAACCTGTGGGAGTTGCCAGAGGGAAGTACAGGCACTTACCAGTGCCCGTAACATCTTAAAAGCTTTACCTGAAGAAAAATCAAATATTCAGATTATCTTTGAGGAAGCCCGTGTTTCCCGATTTCAGTCTGCTTTTGCCTGGATAAAACAATCATGGCCGGGCAGGATTCTGGCCGGTTTTGCTTTAGGATTAGCCTCGATTCTGGTCTTTCTGGCTCTTCTTAATTTTGAATTTACCTATTCAGAAGGTAATTTTAAGGTACGGATGAGTTTAGTCCCCAGGTCTGAAAAATCTAAAGAAATGCAGGGTGAAACGAAAACAGATGACTGGAATTCACCTGTGACGCATAAAGAGTTTGTCACCTGGCAGCAGGAATCTCTAAAGCTGGTTCAGCAAATGATTCAGGCTTCAGAACAACGCCAACGGGAAGCATTCAACTCAACCCTGACCCAGGTGGCACGTGAACTGGAAAGCCGGAGATTGCAGGATTTACGTCAGGTAGAGAGAGGGTTGGAATGGTTTCAATTATCCAATGAAAATCGGTTTCGCCAGACCAATAAAATTCTCAATAATCTATTAATGGTTACGCAAAACTCTGAAACTCCTCCATTTCGTATTAAAAAATAAAAGCAT
>CAZMEG010000382.1:0-4115 GCA_964565205.1 uncultured Cytophagia bacterium | reverse complement strand
GTATACAGGTTTACAAAAAAAATGCAAATGTTCCATTCATAGAATTGAAAACATTGCGATTGATTTATGAATAAATTTAGTGCAGGCTTTACCGCCGTTGAACTTCTCATCGTTATGGCACTGGCTCTTTTGATTGTAGGATTCAGCTTTAAAGGATTTTTATTATTCAAAAGAAATCTGATGCACTGGCAGGAACGAATTACCCTGGAGCAAGCCGGACAAAGAATTATCAAATCGTTAACAGAAGATCTTTATAAATTGCGGGGTATTCACCAGGCTGATCCAACTACCATAACCTTTGAAGATTATAAGGGAGATACTTTAACTTATCGATTAAAAAATCAAAATATCTTTAAAAACGGATACCCATTATTACACAATCAAATACTGGCACAATTTCTTAAGTTTGAATATTACACTTCAGAAGGTGACATCATTGAAAAGCAAAAAATTGAGCGCATTAAGATTCATTTAATTTTAAGATATAAGAAAAATAGATATTTTGAATTGATTTCGTCAGTCAAGTTGCGTAATAGGCGGAGTTTTTAATTTATGACGTGGCACTCAAAATCTAATATCTTTAAAGCTACACCTGAAATGCGTTTATATTTTAAAAAGAGAAAGACGCAGAAAAAATTTTTACGATGGGAGAAAATTCAGTTTGATAAAATTATTGGCTCGGGTGTTTCCATGAAAGAGATAGCTCAATTTACTCGACAGTTAGCAACACTGTTAGAAGCTCGATTACCACTGGCCATGTCACTGGAAATATTAGCTAATCAGGCAAGCAACTTGAAATTGCAGCAAATCATCAGGAAGATTCTTTTAGACATTAAAGAAGGAAAATCCCTTTCTAACAGCATGAAAAGGTATCCTCATATTTTTAACGATCTTTATATTAGTCTTATCAAGGTAGGAGAACATGGCGGTATTTTAGAACAGACTTTAAGTCGGCTTGCCACATATTTAGAGAAAATGGTTCATTTGCACAGGAAGATCAGATCAGCCATGGCTTATCCTCTGGTTGTTATTTTTGTAGCCATTGGAGCCGTTACTTTTCTCCTGGCAGGGGTGGTTCCCACATTTGCTGAGCTGTTTCAAGATTTTGGAAGCCAATTACCCGCTCCCACGCAATGGATGCTTACTGTGGGTTCTGTGATTAAAACACATTTCTGGCTGCCTGTGCTTATTTGTTTGGGTATCTGGCTACTTTTAAAAAAAATCAAAAAAAATGAAAAGGTCGCCTGCTATTTTGAACGTCTTTCATTATCGATACCTCTCATTGGGGGCCTCATAAGGAAAAACTTTTTAGCTAAATTCTGTCAAACTCTGGGCACTCTCTTGAATTGCGGGGTTTCTTTGCTGACAGCACTGGAAGTTACTGGATATGCAACAACCAACAAAATTTTTATAAAAGCTATCCAAAATATGAAAGATCGCATTGTTCGGGGTAGATCATTAATTGATTTGCAAAGTATCGATGAACCATTTACGCTTTTGATTGCTCAGATGATTCGAATAGGAGAGGAAACCGGCACCTTGGACTTTATGTTATTGAAAGTGGCAAAATCTTATGAAGAGGAGCTGGATGCTTCTATTGAAGCCCTGACTTCTATCATTGAACCGGTGATCATTGTGGTACTGGGAGTAATCCTGGGAGGTATTCTGATAGCCATGTATTTACAGATTTTCGATTTAGTTAATGTTATTCAATAAATTATCGGGAGGGTTAAATCATGTTACTTAAAAAATTCATTCAAAATCAATCCGGTTTTTCTTTGACCGAACTACTCGTGGTTATTGTAATCATTGGTATTCTGGCGGCACTGGCAATACCAAAATTTCTGAGAGTGATTACCCGTGCTAAAACTACCGAAGCCAAACTCATGTTAAAGCAGGTTTATAATTTGCAGGAAAGTTATTATCTCGAACATGACGTTTACAGCAAAGATCTGACCGCCATAGGATTTGATCCCGAAAAATTGATCACGGATGGCGGACCGGCCAGGTACAAAATCGAAATTAAAGAAGCCAGCTCCACTGGATTTATTGCCACGGCCACAGCCGTGGTTGATTTTGATAAAGACGGGGTGATGAATGTCTGGAGTATCAATCAGGATGGTGTACTGAAAGAAGAAATACCGGACTAATGTGGAGTAGAGAAATGCAACGCCTGCAAGCATTTTTTTGTTTTACCATGACTATAATTTTAGCCTGCGGGGGGCCAAAAGCTACCATCGCACCCATGCTAAAAGAAGTAACCTATCGAGTAGCTGTATTGCCTTTTAATAGCTCTGGATTTCTCAGCAGTCAAAAACCTGGTACCTTTGCCTCCGGCGAGTTAGCCAAAATGCTTTTCATCAAAAAAAGAGCCGTGATTGTTGACCCTGCGATTGTAAATGCAACCATGGTTAAATTAGGATTGACTGCTACCAGTGTGTTACCTCTAAAACAATTAAGAAATCTGGCTAAAATTCTGGGCGTGCAACTGGTAATTGTTGGTGAAGTCAGGAAAATAGACGCTAATTTAGATGCATTTTTTAATCAAAAAGAAACCCGAATTATGATAACTTTACGACTTCTGGACCCTGAGAATGGCACCGTACTGGGCATTGTCTCCCATGAAATTCGTGGTAAAGATGAAGATGAACATTTGATCATGTCGCTCATTGAAAAATTGGTCGATGCTCTGGATGGACTTAAGATAAGAGACGGTAAAGCAAAGATATGATTATCCGGTTTTTCATTGTAATTCTTGGCCTCTGTTTGGGTAGTTTCCTGAATGTTTGCATATACCGAATTCCACAGGGACTATCGGTTATCTGGCCCCCCTCATACTGCCCTTATTGCAGAAAGACTTTACGCTGGCTTCATAAACTACCGGTGGTAAGCTATCTCTGGCTTGGCGGACGCTGTTTCTGGTGTAAGGCTGAAATAACCCTTCAATATCCCCTGGTGGAACTTTTAACAGGGGGTGTTCTATTACTATTATATTCGATTTATGGACTGTCAGGAAAGTTCTTCCATCATAGTGGTCTCGCGCTGCTGTTAATTGGGGTGGCGGCGATAGATGTTAAGACCCTGATTATTCCGAATATATTGATCTTATTTGGACTGGGCTTCTGGTTACTAACCACAGCTTTTTTCTCAATAAATTTTTTAGATAGTTTTCTTGGGGCTCTTTGTGGTGGGGGAATTTTGCTTTTCATTGCCATGCTTGGTACAATCTTGTTTCATAAAGAAAGCATGGGAATGGGCGATGTGAAATTGGGTGCTCTGATTGGACTTTTTTTAGGAACCCACGGCATTTTTTTTACTTTGATATGGGCAGTTTTCCTGGGTGCGCTTATCGGGATTATTGGCCTGGGCACCGGAATTTTAAATAGAAATAGCAAGTTGCCCTTTGGTTTGTTTCTTTCGATCAGCGCTCTTAGTTATCTAATAATACCAATGAGGTTTTGAAGTGGCGCAAGAAGAGAAAAGAAGTGAGAGAGCAGGCATGCTTGAGGCAGCGAACTTGTATCAAGGGGCAGCAAGGAAGCGCGGTGTCGTTCCCGCCCGAGTTAAGCGGGAATCTACGAACCCCATCTGTCATTCCCGCATGTAGTAAGCGGGAACCCAGGGGGTGGGGTAAGGGGCATGGATTCCTGCTAAAAACATGCAGGAATGACCGGAGTTGGTGGATGCAGGAATGACTGGGGTCGGTGTTTGCAGGAATGACCGGGAGTGGGATGCATAATGACAAGGGTGGGTCTGTGGAAGGATGACGCCGCTGGATGGAGGAAGGACAGAGCGTGGCATTGCAGGATTCTGCCTGGGTGAGGGATTACAGGTGGCGGGATGAGAAAGGAAATAAGGTAGGCGATGTTCGGGGAAAAGTCTTAGAATAAATTCCATATCAATATTGCTGAATTCATGGATTCCCAAACCGCAAAAATTTTTCCACTTATTCTGGAGCCTGACACAAAAAAGCAGACGGCTATTAAAAATATAGTCGGAAAGAGTCCTGCTATTGAAAAGGTCAAAAGGCTCATTGGCTGTTACAGTCAATCAACAGACCTTCCTGTTCTCATTACTGGAGAGACGGGAACGGGGAAGGAGCTGGTGGCGGAGGC
>CAZMEG010000381.1:0-4123 GCA_964565205.1 uncultured Cytophagia bacterium | reverse complement strand
TGATTTGATCCGGGTAAATACCGAAATTGGCTATTTTGTCAATAAAGTATGGGTAACAGAAGGCATTAAACCCGGCACCGTGGTTTGTTCACATCATATTGGTCGCTGGCGACGGATTCAGGATAATCAGGTAGGGAACCGCTGGGCGACTAATCTGGTTGACATAAAAGAACTACAACCGGGCAAATGGAAAATGCGTGTAGTAGATGGCATTCGACCCTTTAAAAGCCACGATCCCGATTCGGCCAGGATTTTCTGGAGTGACGGCGGCGTACATCAGAATATCACCTTCCCGGTGCATCCCGACCCCATCAGTGGGATGCATTGCTGGCATCAAAAAGTTCGCATCGAAAAAGCTCATCCCGAAGATCGTTATGGAGATGTGTATGTGGATACTCAGAAATCATTTCAGGTGTACAAAGAGTGGTTAAAAATGACCCGCCCGGCACCCGGACCCAACGGATTGCGTCGCCCATTATGGTTTAAACGTCCATTGCGTCCCGTGGACGAAGCATTTTACTTAAAATAAAAAATAAGTGATGATCATGCTTTCCAAACGTACAGGCCTTAAATATAAGTTCATAGCAATTACTATTGCCACTATTATCATTACTACATTCCTTGGTTCATTAACTCTCCATTATCTCATAAAATCAAATCCTGATCACCTGGAGTTTTATATTACATTAGTGTCCATTTTTTATATCATTATTGGGGTGACCGGGGTGTTGATTATTACCAAGTTGATGGTACAACCGGTTGTTTCTCTAACCGAAAAGGTACATCAAGTCAAACAGGGTAATTTAAATGTTGAAATTACAGGTAAACGCAAAGGCACTCGCCTGGATGAGATGGATAGGCTGTTTGAAGGATTCGAACATATGGTGTTAAGTTTAAAAGAGAATATCGAAGCCCTGACTCAGGCTAAAGAGCGAGCAGAGAAATATTCCAGAGAACTATTTGAAAGTAAAAAGAAATTGGAAGCGATTTTTAACGGTATATCCGACGGCATTATGATTATCAGTCAGGATTTTCGTATTGTTAACGCCAATCATGTGATTCAAAGAATTATGGGGCGAAGCCTGGATGAGATTTGTGGCCAGCATTGCTATGAAATGTGCAACGGTACTACCAATCGATGTAGTTTTTGTCGAGCAGAGCTTGCTTTCAAAACCGGGCAGCATGTGGCGACATTTTGTACTAAAATGATTGAAGAGGATGGTGAGGAGAAAGTATTTGAAGTACACGATTTCCCCCTTTATAATGATAAAGGTGAAATCGATCAAATTATTGAATATGTGAAAGATGTCACGGAAGCAGTACGTATGCAGGCCCGACTCGAAAATGCCCGTCATTTAGCCACCATCGGCGAGATGGCAGCGAAAGTGGCCCATGAAGTGCGAAATCCATTGAACGCTATTAAAGGAGCTTCTCACTATCTGCGCAACGAAGTTTACAATGAAGATGCCCGAAGCTATTTAAACCTGATAGAAGAACAGGTAGAACGGGTAAATAAAGTTGCCACCGCCCTGCTTGACTTATCCAAACCGTTAGAAACCGTGTTGTACCCTGGTAACCTGGAAAAGGTCATCAAACGATCGTTACAGATTACCGAATCACAAATAAAAACTAAAAAAATTAAAACCATTGAAGAAATTGAGCCTGATTTACCTTCCATCCCACTGGATGAAGAGCAAATGGAACAGGTCATGGTTAATCTTATCCTCAATGCAATTGAGGCGATGAATGAAGGCGGAGAGCTCAAAATTAAAGTGAATATGGATCGTAATGGTATATTTAATAGCGATGGAAAAATTAAAATCACGGTAAGCGATAACGGTTGTGGTATTGATGGTCATCAAGTGCAGAAATTATTCAATCCTTTCTTCACAACAAAAACCAAAGGTACCGGTCTGGGCCTGACCATTGTTAAAAAGATTATCGATAATCATCAGGGAAATATCGATATTCAAAGTAGAAAGGGCCGTGGGACAGAGGTTATTATTTCTCTGCCATTAGAAATAAAAAAATATGAAACAGAAAAACAAAATACTGGTAGTTGACGACGAGCTTCCCATTCTAAAGGTTATGGAAGCCAACTTGAAACGGGAAGGCTATGAAGTACATACCGCCTCCGATGGTCTCATAGCGCTGGAAAAAATAAAATGTGGAGACTATGACACTATCATTGTCGACCACCTCATGCCGGGCTTGAATGGCCTGGACTTGATGGCCAAGATAAAAGAACTTGGTATGGACATTCCGGTCATTGTGGTCACGGCCTACGGCACCATTGAACAGGCGGTGAAGGCTATGAAAATGGGGGCGGTTAATTATTTGACCAAGCCCATCAACTACGATGAATTGATTCTGGTCGTACACAATGCCATTCAACAGAAATGTCTGCGAGATGAAGTTAAGCGGTTGAGACGCGAGGTCACTTCCAAATACGGTTTTGAGAATATCATCGGTAAAAACGAAAAGATGCAGGCGATTTTTAACCTCATTCGAGATGTAGCTGATACCGACGCCACCGTGCTCATCCGCGGGGAAACCGGAACCGGCAAGGAACTGATTGCCAAGGCTTTGCATTTTAACAGTCCTCGAAAAAATCGCGCCTTCGTTCGAGTAAGCTGCGCAGCGCTCACCGAAACCTTACTGGAGAGCGAACTTTTTGGGCATGAAAAGGGAGCTTTCACCGGTGCCTTGAAGACCCGCATTGGACGATTTGAACAGGCCGATGGCGGCACTATTTTCCTCGATGAAGTGGGGGATATTCCCCTGTCCACCCAGGCCAAATTACTCCGGGTCATTCAGGAAAGAGAATTTGAGCGTGTGGGAGGCAATGTTACCATCAAAGTTGATGTGCGGATCATCTCGGCCACCAACCGGGATCTGGAAAAAGCCGTAACCAATGGTGAATTTCGGGAAGACCTGTTTTACCGGCTCAATGTGATCCCCATCGAAGTGCCACCACTGCGTGAACGGATTGATGACATTCCCCTGCTGGCCTTTCATTTTTTGAAAATGTATGCAGAACGTTTTAAAAAAGATGTGCACGATATTTCTCAGGAAGCTATCGAACTTCTGATTAATCAGGATTGGCCGGGCAACATTCGAGAACTGGAAAATGTCATGGAACGGGCCGTTATTTTAGAAAAGAGTAATAAAATCACTCCCGATACGATTTCCATCTGCATTAAACGAACTGCCGATAGCAGTTATCGCTATTTCATCAACGAAAACATCCCTTTCAATCAGCTTAAAGCTCAGTTAGTGGATAAATTTGAGCGAGAATATATCACCAAATTACTGGAAAAACATAAAGGAAACATCACCTTATCTGCCAGGGATGCGGGTATGCACTATAAAAACTTCTGTGAAAAGATGAAGAAATACGGGATCAAAAAATGGGATTTTAAGGAATGAGTTTCCATGAATATTCAAAAAATCATCTATTTAGACAAAAAGCTTCCCGTCGACGAAGTTCTAAAAAAGCTAAACTCAGACTATCACCAGGAAATACGCCTGTTCAGACAGTGGCAGGGACTAAATCCACAATATTTTATTGAGAGAGCCGCAAGCAGAGATCAAAATTCAAATTTTGCCTATCGCCTGGAGGCCTACTTCCCGGACGCTCATTTTGAAACGATGATTCCGGATTTTAAAGCCAAAGACGCCAAAACCGTCTTTATTGGTACAGCTCTTGAATATGGTTGGGATCCGGTTCCTACGCGGGATGAAATTGCCTATCTTTATGCTGAATTTTCTGGCAGGGAGCTAAAAAGCGTATTTAAATTTTACGGCAGCATACGACATTACAACCTGCGAAGTCAATTAATGCCCAATTTAGTACGCTGCAAACGGGTTGTGGTTTTGGGCCCGGAAATTATTCCCCTCTTTGAAGAAATTTATACCATTTTTCCTCAGCGATGCTATGTACTCAGTAATGTAATAGAACGTATTGCTGGAAAAATGGAAGATATCGAAACCATAGCTGCTCTCAACGGCATTGAAATTAACCAATGGGAAGATTATATTCGCTTCATGGAAAAAGTTGCAGGGAATAAAATAATCCTTTCACATGGCACCTTTCAATTAGACCCCATAATCTGGCCGGTTT
>CAZMEG010000380.1:1604-4125 GCA_964565205.1 uncultured Cytophagia bacterium | reverse complement strand
CTGAAGAACCCAAAACAAAAATTCCGCCCGAGGAGGCTTTCTGGGGAATTTCCTACCTGCGAGAAGATATTCAGGATTTGAAATTAGATCTTAAAGAAATTCGAGATAAAATTGACCGCGTAAAAATACACTTTGATAATTTACAAGTAGAAGTAAGTAAGCAATCGGATAAAGATCAAACGAAATTATATAATTCAGAAAACGAAGTAGGTGATAAACAATTAAAAAGCATTAGCGATGGGGTCAATAGAATATATGCAAGAATTGACGATCTATATGGCATTATGAATAAAATGCTTTTTTTGATCATTATAACTATGATTGCTTTGACCACATTAATATTGGTCGTGATAAAATCTAGTTTACCATAAATCAAACCTAATAAGATCCCATCGGTTGGGATTTGGAAATCGGGATTTGGGATTTTACTTTGAGGCAAGTAACCACTACTTGCCTTTTGTTTATTAACCATGGAAGAAATTGTAAAACAACTGGAAAAGCAGATTCAGGGCGAAGTTCGTTTCGACCGGTATTCCCGTGTTCTTTACAGCACCGATGCCAGCATTTACCAGATTGAACCGCTGGGAGTGGTCATTCCGAAAACAGTTGAAGATGTCCAGGCGACGGTAGAATTAGCCTATAAAAATAGCATACCAATCATTCCCCGGGGTGGGGGTACCAGCCTGGTGGGACAATCCATTGGCGCCGGGATTATTATCGATTTTTCCAAATACTTGCACCGGGTATTAGAGGTAAACACCGAAGAAAAATGGGCTCGCGTTCAGCCTGGTGTGGTGCTGGATGAATTGAATCTTCATTTACAAAAATATGATCTGATTTTCGCACCGGATACGGCCACCAGCAATCGGGCCAACCTTGGAGGACTTATTGGCAATAACTCGTGTGGGGCACGGTCTATTGTTTACGGTAAAACCATCGACCATGTCATCGAGTTAAAAGTTTTGCTATCTAATGGGGAACCGATAAGTTTTGCTCCTTTATCTCCTGAAACATTGCAGAGCAAAATTATTCGTGCTGATTTCGAAGGGAAAATTTATCAATCCGTGAGCAAAATCATAGAAACCAACAAATCTGAAATCGAAAGGCGTTACCCTAAAATTCTGCGACGCGTGGGAGGCTACAACCTCGATGCCCTGGTCAAAAACGAGCCATTCAATCTGGCCAAACTCATCGTGGGATCGGAAGGCACCCTGGCGGTAGTGACTGAAGCCAGAGTGCGGTTGGTTTCCAGGCCAAAACATCGTGTGCTTGCTGTCCTTCATTTCCAAGACTTGTTTAAAGCATTGGAAGCTGTGCCTGCCATTCTGAAATTTGAACCTTCGGCGGTGGAATTACTGGACAAATTCATCATTAAGTTAACCCGCGCTACCCTCGAATATGCCCGTCAGATGACTTTTGTTGAGGGTGATCCTGCAGCATTACTTCTGGTTGAGTTTCAGGGAGATTCCAAATCGGCCATTGTAGAGCAACTGGACCGTCTCGTTTCTTCCATGACCAGAAATCGTCTGGCTTATGCTTGTGTAAAGACGATCGAGGAAACAGATCAGGCCAGGGTATGGTCCGTTCGCAAAGCTGGACTCGGTTTGCTCATGGGCCTGAAAGGGGAACGCAAACCGGTGGGCTTTGTGGAGGATACGGCAGTTCCCGTACAGCGACTGGCAGAATACATTCGCCGCTTTGATGAAATTATCCGCGAACATGAAACCGAGGCCTGTTACTACGCCCATGCCAGTGTGGGGTGTCTGCATGTCCGACCCCTGTTAAATTTAAAGTCCAGAAGAGACATTGACAGGATGCGCACCATGGCCGAGAAGGTCAGTGATCTCGTTCTGGAATTTGGCGGTGCCATGAGTGGTGAGCATGGTGACGGACTCGCCCGCAGTTGCTTCAATGAAAAAATGTTTGGCACCCAGCTCTATCAAGCGTTTCATGAAATTAAAGAGGTTTTTGATCCCAAAAATATAATGAATCCCGGTAAAATTGTTGATGCTCAACATTTAACCGAAAATTTACGTTACCGGCAGAATTATCCAGCCCACACCATTGAAACATTTTTAGATTTTTCCCGGGAAGGTGGTTTTGCTTCGGCCATTGAACTTTGTAATGGCAATGCTATGTGTCGCAAAAAAATTTCCGGCGTCATGTGTCCTTCCTACATGGTAACCCGGGAAGAAGAGCATTCCACCCGTGGGCGTGCCAATGCCTTACGGGCGGTACTCTCCGGCCAACTGCCTCCCGCAGAATTTACCAGTCGACGCATGTATGAAGTGCTCGATCTTTGTATTGCCTGCAAAGGGTGCAAGGGCGAATGTCCTACCAATGTAGACATGGCCAAGTTAAAATACGAATTTCTGTATCATTATCATAAAGTTCATGGAGTTACCCTGCGCGATCGCATGTTTGCTAACATCGCCACTTTGAATCGGATTGGGTGTGTCCTGGCGCCTTTTTCAAACTGGCTGCTCAGAACGCTTCCCATGCGCTGGTTTTTGCATCTCGG
>CAZMEG010000380.1:0-1594 GCA_964565205.1 uncultured Cytophagia bacterium | reverse complement strand
GGGTATTGAGTGTCACCGAAAACTGCCGTCGTTTGCGAGCCCAACATTTTCCAGATGGTTTCTCTCTCGAAAAAAACAGAGCCCGCCCAGATCAAAACAGGTGGTGCTTTTCCATGATACTTTCATGAATTATCATTATCCAGAAGTTGGGAAAGCGGCTGTGCAATTACTGGAAGATGCCGGTTTCGAGGTAATCTTACCTGAGAAAAAATGTTGTGGACGGCCATTTATTTCCAAAGGACTGTTAGAGCAAGCGCGGAAGTGTGCTAAGTTTAATGTAGAAAAACTTTATCCATTTGTAGAACAGGGTATTCCCATTGTGGGATGTGAACCCAGTTGTATTTTAACCTTCCGGGATGAATATCACGATTTGCTGAATGATCCCCGCGTGCAAGCGGTCGCACAAAATACTTTTTTAATAGAAGAATTTATCCTGAAATTACAGGAAGATGGGCACTTAAACTTGGCATTTAGAGCAGCCGAAAAACAATTTTTGCTTCACGGGCACTGTCATGCCAAAGCCCTGGTGGGAATTACCCCTACGGAAAAATTTCTGCAAATGATTCCTCAAGCTAAAGTAGAAGTTGTGGATTCCGGGTGCTGCGGCATGGCCGGTGCTTTCGGTTTCGAGAAAGAACATTATCAGATTTCCCTGGCCATGGGTCGCCGTCGCCTATTTGGAGCCGTGGGATCCAAAGATGACCGCTGGGCAATTGTGGCCCCGGGTGTTTCCTGTCGCCAGCAAATCGAACACGGAACAGGACGCCGGGCAAAGCATCCGGTGGAGGTGGTGGTTGAGCATTTAGTCAAATCCCAAATCCCAACGTAATGGAGTCTTAAAGTGGAATTCACAATGGATTAATGGAGTTCTGGAGTGATGGAATATTGAGAAACCTTTCAGTCTTCCAATACTACCATCTGACCAATAGGCTTAAAAGAAAAATGTTCTGGCTCATTCTGCATGTCGTCTTGACCCTCGAAGCGTGCAGGGAAATCCCTATGCAGGATTACTCCCCGATGTGGACTTTCCCCTGCTAAAAAACATCCCTCTGGACAAACTCCAGGTCCTAAAACTTCCTCCTCAGGATGCAAATTTTCAGGACAAGCTGGGAATTCCTCACGATGGTTGCGCCCATTTTGAATAATTACTCAATTAATTGCATTTTTGGAATTAGTTCGACACTTCGAGACCGTCGAAAATTCAAAAAAACTTACTAAGTTCAAAGGCGTACTCGCTGAGGACTGACAGGCACTGTGATAAATTTTTTTTACCACGAAGAACACGAAGCTTACGAAGGAATTTCATAAAAACAATTTCGATTGGGTCCTTCCTTTTAGGATCTTCAATAATTTAGACATATATTTAGATGAGATCCTTTACAAAGTTGGAATTTGACGATTTTGCCCTAAAATACACTCAATTTAACCCATTAAAAGGGGATTGTAGGGCAAAAACATACCCTCCCAAATAGTTTCTTAAGCTTTCATAAACCATCGGAGGCCCTTTTTCTCCGTAAAGCCCCGAGGCTGTCTAAAAACACGCTGTCAGGGACAGCGTCTATCCATATATAGGATAGAAGCGGTCCCTGACCGC
>CAZMEG010000379.1:3762-4130 GCA_964565205.1 uncultured Cytophagia bacterium | reverse complement strand
GAAAATGTGCTGTATGTTCCCATTCAGGCCATCACTATGCGCGAGGCCAAAGATACTACCAGTACGGTTGGACGGTTCAGTAAAAAAACCTGGCGTCGTAAAAAGGGAGAAACCCGGGACGAAAACCTGGAAGCCTGGGAAAGTCGGGATGGAAACAATACCGACAAAAAAATCAAGCCTGAAAAGAAAAAAGAAAAATTGATCCAGGTAGTTTTCGTTGTGGAAGATAAAAGAGCCAAAATGGTGCCTGTGGATACCGGCATAACCAGTGAAAAATATGTGGAAATAACCCGGGGACTGGAAGAAGGACAGGAGGTTATTGTGGGGAGTTTCCGTGCACTGAGCAAGCTTCTTAAAGATGGCAGCAA
>CAZMEG010000379.1:0-3752 GCA_964565205.1 uncultured Cytophagia bacterium | reverse complement strand
ATAAAATAAGAAGGTAAGGTCTATGCTCATCGATGTTCGTGATCTGGTAAAAATTTACAAAATTGGTACCGTTGAAGTACCAGCTTTGCGAGGCATTAATATTCAAATTGATAAAAACGAATATGTGGCCATAATGGGTCCTTCGGGTTCGGGGAAATCAACCATGATGAACATACTGGGTTGTCTGGATACACCTACGGAAGGTAAATATCATTTTGAAGGAGAAGATGTCAGTCAACTGGATGATGATCAATTAGCCTCCATTCGTAACAAAAAAATTGGCTTTGTCTTCCAAACCTTTAATCTATTACCCCGGGCTACGGCTTTACATAATGTGGAACTGCCGCTGATTTATGCCGGGGTGCCGTCTGCCCGACGGCGGGAACTGGCACAGGAAGCTTTAGAAAAAGTAGGCCTGGCCGATCGAATGCATCATAAGCCCAACGAGCTTTCCGGCGGTCAGAGACAAAGGGTGGCCATTGCTCGAGCTCTGGTCAATAATCCCTCAGTGATTCTGGCCGATGAGCCCACAGGTAATCTGGATACCAAAACCGGTGAAGAAATCATGGAAATTTTTCATAAGCTTTATGAACAGGGGAACACCATAATTCTGGTAACACATGAAGAGTATATTGCCAGACATACCAATCGTATCATCCGGCTACGGGATGGTCTCATTGAAAGTGATGAAGTTGTTAGAAGTAATGGTAAGCCCGTTGAACAGGTATAAAAATCGAATGAATGGCCTATGCAATGGCCAAGTCATTCTGAGCGCACAGTCCTCAGGAGGCTGGTTTTTTGTTAGTTGTTGGTAGTTCGTTGAGTGTTTCTGACGGCAAAATAATACGGAGTGGCAGAAAGGAGTAATGGATTGGAGGAGTAATGTTATATTCAGCCCATGTTGTCATGCTGGAAGCATCTTTTTATTGAAAAGAAAAAAGTGGAGTTTGCACGGTAACCCATGGAGATTCTAATGAAACTTTTACGCGCTCTTATTCAACTGTGGGAAGGCATGAACATGGCTCTGACTTCTCTTAGAGCCAACAAGCTACGTTCCATCCTTACTACCCTGGGGATCATCATTGGAGTGAGTACGGTGATTACCATAATCACAGTCATAAATGGCCTGGATGAAGCTTTCTCTAAAGCGATCTCTAATCTTGGTTCTGATACTCTCTATATTTCTAAAATTCCCTGGGCTGCCGGTATGGATTTTTTCAAATATCGAAATCGCAAAGATATCACAATGAAAGAAGTACGGGCCATTGAGGAAGAGGCTACTTTAGTCAGTGCCGTATCCCCACTGGTATGGAGTATGCGCACCGTGAAATACAAAAATCGCTCAGTGAGTGGCGTTGGAATTAATGGCACAGACGAAGAATATAAGGATGCTTCCGATGCGTATCCGGAATATGGACGTTTTTTCACCGCTCTGGAGGTAAAACATCGCCGAAATGTGTGTGTACTGGGCTGGGAAGTAGCTCAAAAGCTTTTTCAGCAGGAAAATCCACTTGGTAAAAAAGTCTATATCAGTGGTCATCCTTTTCGGGTAGTCGGCGTACTGGAAAAACGGGGAGATATTCTTGGCGAAAATCTGGATATAAATGTTTATATTCCCATTGGGGCTTTTTATAAAATATTCGGTACACGTCGATCCATATTAATTAAGGTAAAAGTTGTGGATCCGGAACTTATCGATCTTGCCAAGGACGAATTGCGGGGCATTTTGCGACGTGTACGTAAGGTCCCACCAATGAAGGAAGACGATTTTGCTATCAATCAACAGGACATGCTGGCCGCTCTGTACCATAATCTTACGGCTGGACTTTATGCTGTGGCGGTGGGTATTGGTGCCATTTCTTTGCTGGTTGGGGGGATTGGTATTATGAATATTATGCTGGTGGCGGTCACCGAAAGAACCCGTGAAATTGGCATCCGGAAAGCCATTGGCGCTCGCAAAGTGGATGTCATGTGGCAATTTTTAGTGGAATCGGTGGTCATCAGTGCGGTAGGTGGGCTTATTGGCATCATGGCTGGATTCGCTCTGGGTCAATTAATTGAATCTATTTCTCCCATTCCAGCCAGTATTTCACCCACGGCCATTGCTATTGGTTTGGGGTTCTCCTCCGCCGTGGGAATTTTCTTTGGACTTTATCCGGCCAGTAAGGCTGCGCGTTTAGATCCTATCGAAGCTTTAAGGTATGAATAAATTCTAACAATGAAGAAAAACTATGGATTTTAAAGAGATATTTACAGTTGCCATCGATGCCATTCGAGCCAATAAATTGCGTTCCATATTAACCACCCTGGGCATTGTCATTGGCGTGTTGACGATCATTGTCATGCAAACCTTTATTCAAGGATTGAATAATAATGTAAAAAAAGAGCTCTCAACCATAGGCACCAATACATTTTACGTGCAGAAATACCCGGCCGTCACCTTTAGTGCTGGAAAATATCGAAATCGGAAAAACATTACCATGAAAGAAGCCCGCGCCATCGAAAAGCGGGCCACCCTGGTCAGCCTGGTAGCCCCGGAGGATTATCGAGTAGGAGCTACCGTCAGATATCGGGATCGCAAGACCAACCCTAACGTTTATTTACTGGCGGGTACCGAAGCCTGGGCAACCACGAACGGCTATTTCATCGATGAAGGGCGCTTTCTCACCCCCACCGATGTAGAACATCGACGGAATGTGTGTGTGCTGGGCATGGAAGTGGTGGAAAAGCTATTTCCATTTGAAGATCCCATTGATAAAGATGTACTCATAGATGGACATCGTTTCACCGTAATTGGCACTTTTGAAGAGAAAGGGCGAATTTTTGGTCAATCCAGGGATAACATTGCCGTTTTGCCCATTACAACCTTTCATAAAATCTGGGGCGAAAAACGCTCCATTGGCATTTCAATTAGAGCAATAAGCACCGATCTTCTCGAAGAGGCCATGGACGAGGTCATTGGAATTTTACGTGTGGAGCGAGGCGTACCACCCGGGGAACCCAACGATTTTGAAGTCATTACCAAAGATTCGCTGTTGCAAACCTGGCGAAATCTCACTGGAATCATCTTTGCGGCCGCCATTGGAATTTGTGCCATTTCCCTGCTGGTGGGTGGCATTGGGGTCATGAACATCATGCTGGTCTCGGTAACCGAACGAACCCGTGAGATCGGTATTCGCAAGGCTGTGGGCGCACGACGTCGGGACATCCTCTGGCAGTTTCTTACCGAAGCGGTGGTGATTTGTGAATTAGGTGGATTGCTGGGTGTCGCACTTGGTTTACTCACCGGCAAACTGGTCGGCACGTTTACTTCCTTACCTGTTGCCGTGCCGCTCTGGTCGATCATTCTGGGACTTGGTTTTGTCTCCCTGGTGGGAATCTTCTTTGGAATCTATCCGGCCGCAAAAGCCGCACGTTTGCATCCCATTTCTGCTTTACGTTATGAATAAATTTTACCACTAATCTGATGTATCGGCTGTTTCGTTTTTCCAAACACCTGGTTGAATATATTAGCCTGCGGATCCTGCAGGGATTTGTGATTTTACTACCTTCCAGGTGGGTGCCAGGATTTGCCAAACTTCTGGGAGCTTTCGCCTGGAATACTTTAAAAATTCGGAAACAGGTAGTGTTAACCAATCTTCAGCAGGCTTTACCTCACCTGGACGAAGAGCAAAAGAAAAAAACTGGTTTGCTCGTTTACCAGAATTTTGCCCAGACTTTTATTGAATTTTTAAAAATACCTACTCTAAACC
>CAZMEG010000378.1:0-4147 GCA_964565205.1 uncultured Cytophagia bacterium | reverse complement strand
TCAGGGACCGTCTCTATCCAATAGATGGTTAGAGCCTTTAATCGACAGAATTTTTAAGCCCACATCGGCAGGTTGAACATTTAAGAAAAATCCGTTTAATCTGCGTACATCAGCGGTCCATTTTATATTTGATCGAGGGTTTCTGCTAATTTCTTAATTGCTCCACGAATTGAGAGCCTGGCGATTTTTTGAGTACCATTTTTTCACCACCTGTTCGGCGGGCTTACCGTTGGGGGTAAAACCATTGTGGTGGGGACCGCCATGGGCAAGCTCGGTGGGCCATTTCCACCAGTAAAATCCATAAAACCAGGGTTTTGACCAGAAAGCCTGAAAGAGGGCTTCATAAGCCCGGGCCTGATCGTCCATATAGGGCGGCTCCTGTCGATTGCGATGATGCGGCTGCCGCCAGCTTTTACGGGTGCTGGTGAATCCCACTTCGGTAAGAATAAGTGGCTTGTGGTATTTCTGCACAACCTTTTCGATTCGGTTAACTACGCTACGAGCTCCCTGGATCAGAGTTCTTAAATTAGCCTTTTCTGTGTCCGTAAGGGGATAATAGCAATTAAGGCCCATGTAATCCAGGGCATCCCAGAACGGCAGGTGCTCAAATTCTTCTCCCCAGTTGGCCGCGTACACCAGCGGGCCATGATAAATTTGCCGGATTCTGGCAATCATCTGGCGCCAGGACTTCTCATGACCAACCGTGGCGTTTACCAGTTCCACCCCGATGCAAAACATGTCGAAATCATACATTTCAGCGAGAAGGGCATAGTGCCGAATCCAGCGATAGTAATAATCAAAAAATTTCTGCCAGTCGTTTTCATTCATCATTTTAATTTCACCGGGCCAGCCCCAGTGTCCACCGGGCATGAGGACATGGGGTTTGAGCATGACTTTCATGCCCAATTGTTTGGCCATATGGGCCGCGGTTACCAGACTTTCATCATTTTCAGCACCTGCCCCAAATGAATAAATGAGATAACCCGGCTTATTGCGATTTTCAAGATATCCAAACGGGGTAATGGAAATCCAATCTACCCCAAGAGAGCGTAATTTTTTTAACGATTCAAAAGACCGCTGCGAGAGGTAACCATTGTATATCTGATATCCTTCATGGGCGTAACAAAAGCCCTTTTGAAATACAGGGGTGAATACCGTGTGATCTGTATCATTCGTAAGGGTATCAGGTACGGATAAATTTCCAAGATACCGCAACCAGGCTTTGTCAAGTTCAGAATTAGCCTCAGGGGACCTGTACAATTTTAAAAATTTCTGCCAGCCCAGATGTTGAATTAAAAAATCCACCAGACTACCAGCCAGGGGACGCATAAATAAATAGGATTCTTTCTGGTAAATCTTATTGTTCAATATTTTTTCTAATGAGAGGAGATTTCCCGTTTGATAGAATATTTTTGCCCAGTAACGGTAACCGTGTTTGCCCCATTCCCTGGTAAAGGACATGGCCAGACCATCGGTAAGAGCTTGTGAAGGGGAAGCTCCCAGGGTGCTCAAGATAATCAATTTGGCATCGGCAAAGAAGTCATCGCCACGCAAAACATCATTAAAAAGCACATGCACTTCTTTTGCAGAAACAGAAAAGTGCGAAACATCGGTGTTGCCGGTAATTAGCCCCTTCTTTTCGGCGGATTCGTACAGGTGGTAACTAATTTTTCCTTGCCATGTAGCCAGTTGAATTTTCAGCCTGCTGAAAAGTTTTTGTAAGCGCACTTCCTGTCTTTCTGCGAGAAGCTTAATTGAATCAAGCGGTACCGGTTTACCATGGTAAAAATATTTATAATGTGGCGTAACATAAACTACCCGGTTTTCTTTTAATAAATCAATGAGATTGGATTCATCAATGCCCCAGGGTGCTTTATCTTTTTGAGTGAAGAAACCGATCAAAACCGATTTGCCCTGACGGAAAACCTGAAAATCGCCGATGAAACGCCAGCCGATTTTGCGATCCCGAAAAGTATGCAAAATGGCCTGGTTAGTATTCCCGGTAATGACGGTAAGAGGCCAGGATTTATTTAAAGGATTGGGATAGATCGATAAATCTATTACGTCGCTGGGTTGTGTAAAAGAATAGCTGGCGATCTCAAATCCTGTACGGGAAAAGTGCACAGGTAGCTTATCTTTGATCTGTTTTAATATTCGGTTTGATTCAGGCGTGCCAAGAAGAATAAGTGGTTGACTGGTCAGTTCTTTTGGACTTACAGCCGTGTCTGCTTTAATATAGACCTCCCGCCAGGAATCTTTTTGAAATTTCAGCGCATAGTCAAAATATTTTTTAGCTAATTCCGATTTTAAAGCAGGATAAACTAACAG
Organism: uncultured Cytophagia bacterium; assembly: GCA_964565205.1. Taxonomy (GTDB): domain Bacteria; phylum Zhuqueibacterota; class Zhuqueibacteria; order Oceanimicrobiales; family CAZMEG01; genus CAZMEG01. The sequence continues at coordinate 1,819 of CAZMEG010000378.1, read as the reverse complement.
AACTTTGCGTGTTCGCCAGATTTGACGCATCAGAGTTCTTTTATCGGGCCAGAATTCTTTTTTGGAAGAATTCATATGAAAGGACTGAAGCGCCAGAACAAAGGCGAGAACGCTGAAAAACGAAAAAGATAACAAGATTTTTTTAACCGATAGGTTCATTTTTTATTTAGAAGGTTTATCAATTTAAACAAATTTTTATACGAATATCCTCCCAATCCGGTTCATAATATTGAAAAAACTCACCTCGCAATTTAATTGGTGAGGTATTCCTAACCCGACGAAGCCAATGCCAAAATTACAAAAGTCAACTGTCAGTAGATAAAACCCAAAATCCAGTTCGCAAATGCTGGTGGTTACGATTTAGGCTTGATTTGGCCCTGAGATTTTTTAGTTAAAAATGGATTCGTTGCAAACGTGCAAAAATCCAACACCCCATCACATAGGTACATAAAAAGGCATAAAAGGATTAACTCTTACGTTTCCCCTGAACAAAAGCTTCGGCCTCTTTTACATCTTCATAACTACCAATAAACAGGGGTGTGCGCTGATGAATGGATTCGGGTTGAATTTCCAGGATGCTCTGGTAGCCATCGCTCGCATATCCACCGGCCTGTTGAACTATGAAAGCCAGGGGATTGGCTTCATACATGAGTCGCAGTTTACCCTTTGGATTTTTGCTGTCGGCCGGGTACATAAAAATGCCTCCATAAAGGAGATTGCGATGAAAGTCGGCTACCAGAGACCCGATATAGCGAGAGGAATAGGGTCGATTGGTTTCTTTATCCAATTGTTTGAGATAGCGGATGTAATTTTTCATGCCCTCGTCCCAGCGTTCGTAATAGCCTTCATTTACGCTGTAAATTTTGCCCCGTTTGGGGATTTGAATATTTTCATGTGAAAGCAAAAATTCTCCCACACTGGGATCGAAGGTGAAACCATGCACCCCGTTGCCGGTGGTAAAGACCAGCATGGTTGAGGAGCCATAAATAACATAGCCTGCCGCTACCTGCTGGGTACCTTTCTGCAGGCAATCTTCTCGCGTGCCCCGTTCACCGCCGCTAATTTTTCGGTAAATGGAAAAGATGGTCCCGATGCTCACATTGGCATCGATGTTGGAAGACCCATCGAGGGGGTCATATAGCAGCACATATTTGCCACACGGAAAGCGCTCCGGGATGGGTATGATATCCTCTCGTTCTTCTGAAGCCATGACACATACCCTGCCGGTGTGGTCCAGGGCGCGGTAGATAACGGTATCGGCAAAAGCATCCAGTTTTTGCACCTGTTCACCCTGAACATTGACATCTCCGGTAAGGCCCAGAATATTCACCAGACCAGCTTTACTCACTTCCCGGTTAATGATTTTAGCTGCAAAGGCAATATCATACAATAATGCTGAAAACTCGCCAGTGGCTTCAGGAAATTTTCTCTGGGTTTCCATAATATGACGTTCGATGGTCACTAATTTTGGTAACATAGGCTTAACTCCTCATTTTTGTAGTTGTTGGGGTTTGATTTTCATTAAGAGTCAAACATATGACATGGAATGTTACAATCGTCCATGAAAAGTTGCGGAATTTATAAGCATTGCTTAATTCTTCTGGTAATCTAAAATTTAAAGTGGGAAAATCAAGTGAAATTATGGTAATAGCGGGAAACCGCTCACTATCCCAGAGTATGGTAATATCTGACTTTTTGAACAGCCTCTGGGGCTGAGTGGAATTTTGTGAGGATCTTCATTATATATAGGGCTTCACAAAACTCAATGAGCATAGAAGGATTAATGCTGGAGCATTGAATTAAAGTCCCCCTCTCTTGG
>CAZMEG010000377.1:0-4160 GCA_964565205.1 uncultured Cytophagia bacterium | reverse complement strand
CTGCCACAGAATGAGAGTGAATTGTTACGAGTGCGGGGCCAGGGAAATAATTTTCAATATCCCCATGAGACCCGTGGTACTTCTAATTTAAAAAAAGGTGTTCAGATTTTTTCTGGTCATTTGCCTCGTCCCGGTTCCGGTCTGCGTATTATTTCGCGGCAGGTTTATTTAACCGGTTTTCAAATTTTCGGTCAATCAAAAAAATGGCGGTATCATCTGGGAATCACCAATGGGGCGCTATCCAATCCGGCGGACATAAACAATTCAAATGGATTGCAAATCCTGGGCCGATTTAGTGTGAGTCCATTCCTGGGGCTCGAAGTGGGTACTTCTTTCGCCCGGGGCAGTTACCTTGACAAAAATTCCATAACCGATTATCTGAATGAAAATTCTGGTAAAGTCGAGGATTTTAAACAGACTACGCTTGGTGGGGATCTGAGTTACAGCATCGGACATCTTCTTTTTTATACCGAAGTCCTCTGGAATCGATGGGAATCGCCATATATTCGGAACAATCTGGATGCCGTGGCTTTTTATGTGGAGGGTAAATATACGTTCCTGACTCGATTTTATCTGGCCAGTCGTTTTAGCCTCATTGATTTTAAAGATATTAATGATCCACAAGATGTGGATGGTGACGGTCGTTTGCGAGAGTCATGGGATTACGATGTCTATCAATTTGAAATTGGTGGCGGATATCGTCTCAATCGAAATGCTTTGATCAAAGCTTTATGGCAAATCAATCGTACTCGAGAAATTCCTGATCCTGAGGATGATTTGATGGCTTTTCAAATGGTGGTATTTTTTTAATATTTAGCTTAAGAACAGCAATACAGCAAAGCTTATGAATCTGCGCATTAAAGTTCTATTCCCGGTTACCCTCATGATTTTAATGGCTATGATTGTAGCGCTTGTCATTGTTAATCATGTGGTGCGTCGCCAGGTTTTACAGGGTGTAGCCAATGAACTGCATCGATCGAAGCGGGTTTTTGAAGAACTGGTTAAACGGGAACGTGAGGTTCTACTGGATCGCGGTTGGGTAGTAGCTGAAGCGCCTCACTTAAAAGCTGCTGTGGATACAGGAGATCCCACAACGGTACAACGTGTGCTTGAAGAGCATTTCAAGACGGTTCGCAGTGATATTTTAATTGTGGTGGATCATGCGAATCGTGTACTTGCCCAACGTGGCCTGCATCAACCCCTCAACGAATTGACTTATGATTCTTTCACAGATCAAACCAGAAGTGAAGAGGATTTCCATTTTCTGAAAATTCAAGATGCTTATTACCAGGTCGCCAGTTTACCTATTGTCTCCCCGGACGCCATTTCCGGGGTCTTTATTCTTGGCCATGTCATCTTTGGAAACGCTCTGGATGACGCTTATTTAACAAGATTAAAAAAATTAGTGAAGTGCGATATTGTGTTCTTCTTAAATAACGAGATTATCGTTACTACCTTGAATTTATTGAAAAAAAATATATTAAAACAGTTACTCACACCAATTACAGATCATTCCAGTAATGCACAAAAATTGATGATTGGAAAAGAAGAAGTTCTCACCGAATGGGTGGACCCTGAAAAACGATTTTTATTAATTCAATCGGTGGATGCAGCCTTTCAACCCATCATGCAGCCTATCGAAAAGACTATGGTGTTTGCTACCGTTTTTGCTTTTCTAATCGCGATTTTCATAAGTAGCTACATCTCCTATGAAGTATTAACGCCGGTAAAAAAACTGGTACAGGCCACGAATGCCATCATGCAGGGGGATTATAAGCATAAAATTGAAGCCCGATCAAAAGATGAAATCGGTCATCTCGCCCGTAAATTTGATGAAATGCGTCGAACTCTGAAACAAAAAATGCAGGAGTTACAGGAACAGAATGTTCAATTGCAGACAGCTCTTAAAAAACTCGAAGTTACCCAGGAAGAACTGGTCCGTACAGAAAAACTTGCCGCCACCGGGAAAATCACCGCTCAGCTTTCACATGAATTAAATAACCCCATTCATAATATTCAAAGCTGTCTTGAAACGGCACAGAAAAGGCTCAACCAGAATAACGCAGCCAGAGAATTTATCGATCTTGCCCATCAAGAGGTTTTACGTATTGGAAAATTAGTGCGAGAGATGTTGAATTTTTATCAACCTAAAATTACTAAAAAGCAACCTGTGCAGATTCAACAAATTTTAGAAGAAATCATCAAAACAGTACAGCATTTAATAATGGAAAGAAACATCCAGTTTAGCACTAAATTTGAACCTGATTTGCCGATAATTTATGCCTCTCGAGACCAGTTGAAACAGGTTTTTTTAAATCTGATTTTTAATGCAATGGAGGCGATGCCGGAAGGAGGAAGGCTGTCCATTTCTGCTTTTCAAGATACACAATATCTCTGTGTTTCCATAAAAGATACCGGTTGTGGGATTCCCCCAGAAAATCTCAACAAAATTTTTGATGCCTTTTTTACTACAAAAGCCCAGACCAGTGGGGTGGGTCTGGGTTTGTCGGTAAGTTATGGAATCGTCAAAAGTCATGGTGGTAACATTGAGGTTGAAAGCCAACCCAATCAGGGCTCCAGTTTTGTGGTCAAGTTGCCAATTGTCAAGAAGTAAACGAATTCATTTAAACTTAATATTTCTTGCAATTTCATCTTATTATTTTTAATTTTTTGCCAACATGATCCTCAGGCTGAGGAAAAATTAAAAAAGCAAGGGATTTGTTATTTCTGGTCTTATGAATTCTCCACACCATGAAATCTAAAGGTAAAATATTACTCATTGACGATGATAAAACTTTCCAGACTGTAACCAAAAGCGTGCTTGAAGAAGAGGGTTTCTCGGTAGAAGTTGCTACTTCGACTGATGAAGGGGAAGCCCTTTTACAACGCTCCACTTTTGATCTTATTCTCACTGATTTAGTCATGCCAGGTAAGGGGGGCCTGGACGTTCTGGAATATGTCAAAAGATGGTGTCCTGAGACTCCGGTTATCATGATCACAGGTTTTGCTACCATCCATTCGGCGGTGGAGGCCATGAAGGCGGGTGCGGAGGATTATTTAACCAAGCCGTGCAGTAACGAAGAACTGGTGGTGCGTATAAAAAAGGTGCTGGAAAAGCGCTGGAGTCAGCAGGAACTGTCACGACTGCGAGAGGAAGTTAGTGAAAAATACACGTTTTCAAACATGGTTGGAAAAAGCTCGGCCATGCAGGCCGTGTTTTCTTTAATTCGGCAGGTGGCCGATACCGATGTGACCGTGCTCATCCAGGGAGAAACGGGTACAGGGAAAGAATTAATTGCCAGAGCCATCCATTACAACAGCCCTCGTCGACACAAGCCTTTTATCTCGGTTAACTGTGTGGCCCTTTCTGAAACATTACTGGAAAGTGAGCTCTTCGGGCATGAAAAAGGCGCGTTTACCGGTGCCATTAAACAAAAATTGGGACGTTTTGAGCTGGCCCACGGCGGTACCCTTTTTCTGGATGAATTAAGTGATATTCCACTTTCCACTCAGGCAAAACTTTTAAGAGTGCTCCAGGAGCGTGAATTCGAACGCGTCGGTGGTACGGAAACCATTAAAACCGATATACGCATTATCGCTGCCACCAACAAAAATTTAAAAAAAAGCATTGCCGAAGGGACTTTTCGTGAAGATTTGTATTATCGCCTCAACGTCGTACCTATTGTAATTTCACCACTCCGTGAACGTAAAGAAGATATTCCTCTCCTGGCGAATCATTTTCTGAAGCAATATAATGAAAAGTTTAGCAAAAAAATCCATGGATTTACAGCATCAGCCATGGAAATTTTACTGGCTTATTCATGGCCGGGAAATGTTCGAGAGCTGGAAAATACCATCGAAAGGGCCGTGGTACTCTGCAACCAAGAAGTGATCGATGTGAATCATCTGATCTATTTGAATCAGGAATCGGAAAACCTGCTTCTGAATCAAGCTTTACAGCAACATATGACCGAAGCTCAGTTAACCAAGTTGTATGCTCGCATGGTTTTGAATGAAATGAAAGGTAATAAAAAAGAAGCCTGTCGTATTCTGGGTATCAATTTTCGGACATTACAGACCCGCTTAAAAGATTAAGCTATTGTATTGCACTATTTACAATAGTGCAATACAATAGCTTAATCTTTTAAGCGGGTCTGTAA
>CAZMEG010000376.1:0-4162 GCA_964565205.1 uncultured Cytophagia bacterium | reverse complement strand
ATGCTCACTATCCGCCCAGTGATTGGAACATTTACCTCTTCCATTTTTCCGATGGCGACAACTGGGGAGAAATCGACACCGAGGAATGTATTGCCATTCTTGAAGATCATCTCATACCGAAAGCCAATCTATTTTGTTATGGCCAGGTGGAAAGTCCGTATGGAAGTGGCCAATTCATTCGTGATCTGGAAGAATATTTTGAAGAAGAAGAAAAAGTGGTTTTGTCGGAAATTCCCGACAAAGAAGGAATTTATGATTCCATTAAAGAATTTTTAGGTAAAGGACGATGAATCTCACTCCTGAACTGGAAAAAGTCAAAGAAGAAATTAAAAGCTACGCCCAGGGCTATGGGCTTGATTTCTTCGAGACGATTTTTGAACTGGTAGAATTTGATGAACTTAATGAGGTTGCCAGCTACGGCGGATTTCCCACACGTTATCCGCACTGGCGTTTCGGCATGGAATATGAAGAACTTGCCAAGGGTTATTCTTATGGCCTGCACAAAATATATGAGCTGGTAATTAATAACGATCCTTGCTATGCTTATTTAATGAAAAGCAATAATCTGGTGGATCAGAAGCTGGTTATGGCTCATGTGTATGCACACTGTGACTTCTTTAAAAACAATGTGTGGTTTTCCAAGACCAACCGCAAAATGGTCGATGAGATGGCAAATCACGCAACACAGATACGCCGTTACATTGAAAAATATGGCCTGGAGACTGTTGAAAATTTCATCGATACCTGTTTGTCTCTGGAAAACCTCATCGATATCCATTCTCCATTCATACAAAGGGGTAATCATCACCAGGAAGAAGCTGAGGTTGAAGAAAATCTGCGAATCGTTAAATTTGAAAGTAAACCCTACATGGATTCTTTCATAAATCCGACTGAATTTATAGAAGAACAGAAGCGACTCGTTGAGGAAAGGAAAAAGCAGAAAAAGAGAAAATTTCCTGAGCATCCTGAACGGGATATTCTCAAATTTCTAATTGATTACGCACCTCTGGAAAAGTGGCAACAGGACATCCTTTCGATTATCCGTGAAGAAGCTTATTATTTTGCTCCTCAGGGACAGACTAAAATCATGAATGAAGGCTGGGCCACGTACTGGCATTCCACGATCATGACCGAGAAATGCTTAACCGATGCCGAGCTCATTGACTATGCCGATCATCATAGCGGAACCCTCCTGACGGCTACCGGACGACTCAATCCTTACAAACTGGGCGTGGAACTATTTCGAGATATCGAAGATCGCTGGAACAAGGGGAAATTTGGTAAAGAATACGAAGAGTGCGATGACTGGTTAACCAAAAAGAACTGGGATAAAAAGCTCGGCCTGGGTCGACAAAAGATTTTTGAAGTGCGAAAACTCTACAACGATTTGATGTTCATCGATGCATTCTTAACACCGGAATTTTGTGTGGAACATAAGCTGTTCGTGTACGAGTACAACGATCGAACGGATTTGTACGAAATTGTCAGTCGCGACTTTAAAAAGATTAAAGAAAAATTGCTGTTTAGTCTGACCAATTTTGGGCAACCCATTATTTATGTTCAGGATGCCAATTATTTAAACCGTGGTGAGTTGTACCTGGTCCATCAACATGAAGGTGTGGATCTGCAAATTAACGAAGCCTACGACACACTGGTCAATCTCTACAAAATATGGAACCGCCCGGTACATATCGAAACCATTATTGATGAAATCAAAACCTTAATTAGCTTCGATGGACAGGAGCACAGTGAAATTGAACTGGAATAACTTCTAATCATACCTTGCAGGAGGTGTTTTAAATGAGTTACGGAAAAAATATTCTGGAAAACATTCACCAGCATTTGATAAGAGAACAGGGGATAGCTGATCAGGGACCGGTGGTTTTTCAAAGCGCTTTGAATGGATTGCAATTAAAAATTGAATTCGAAGATTTTGACAAATTCAGTTTTTTAATCCAAAACCTGGAAATTTTCGAAAAAAAGAATGAACCAATTAATCTGGAATTACTGAGACGAAGAGCTGATTATATTATAAATCATGTTAACTACCTGCTGGAAAATTTCCAGTTAGTTGAAGAGGATACGGTCAATAAAAAATTACAATTGCGAAGCCAGCCTCCGGACCAAGCCAATAACACCGTCGCTTATTATGAAATTATACTGGATTCCACAGGTAAATTGACCCTGAGAAGATATCAAAAACAAAAATGGGAAAAGCAACGTAGTCGCGTACCAATTAAAATTACTGAAGATGTTCTGGAAAAACTGATCAACGATCTCATAGGTTCTATAACCACGTAATATTCATAAAATTTTCTGAATATAAGATTCAATTGATGATTTATTCAGGATAAAAATACGCTAAATGTTCCCATCTAAAAACACAACAGAGAGCTATCGAAAGGCAGGATCCTTCTCTTCCTGCCTTTCGTGTATATTTTTCATCATTGTTATTTTATTAGGTGTGCAAAGTATCGGGTTGGCTCAAAACGCCAAAAAGAAAGTCTTCCTGTGGTGCGATCCGCTTACCAACATAAAAAGAATTTACAACCGCATAGGGATCATAGATATTTTAAACAAAGCCCGAGCCTCTGGATTCGATGCCATCATTCTGGGAGTCAAAAGCATCACCGGTGAAGTTATTTATGAAAGTAAAATTGCGCCACGTTTGCTGGACTGGGAAGATTATAGAGTGCCTTTAAACCAGGATCCGGTAGCCATGTTTCTTGAAGAGGGGCACAAAAGAAATATGGAAATCTATGCGGCGTTCAGCGTATTTTCTGAAGGCCACATGATTCAAAGAAAAGGGCCGGTTTACGATAAACATGCTGACTGGCAAACCCAGGTCTATGTCGTTGAAAATGAGGAGCCGCAAATACTCCCCATAACCGAATGGGCTTATGGAACCGTGGCTTTTGTTAATCCGGTACGTGAGGAGGTTCAGGCCTATGAAATTTCAATTATTGAAGAATTTTTAAAAAAATATAGAAATATTGACGGGATTGTTCTTGAAAGGGTTCGTTTCAATAGTATCGAAGCCGACTTTTCTCAAAAGACTCGCCAGAAATTTGAAGCCTATTTGGGTTCTTCAGGGACCATTCAATGGTGGCCGAAAGATGTGTTCGAATGGCAATTTATCGACAATGAGTGGCAGATTGTTGAGGGAAATTATTTTCAACAATGGATTGAATTTCGGACAAAAGTGATTCATGACTTTGTCAGTCAACTGGTAAAGAAAATCAAAGCAGTAGCACCTTTTATTGTCATAGGGAATCGTGTTGGAGCCTGGTATCCCACCTATTATGAATATGGCGTGAACTGGGCGAATAGCTCTTATAATTCGGATTATGAATGGGCGACGGACGAATATAAAAAGAATTCCATACTGGAAGATTTCGATTTCTTAATCAGTGCTTGCTACTTTCCCCGTGTTACCATGGATGAAGCCGAAGCCAAAGGAGCCGAGTGGTGGATGAGTGTGGAAGGAGCCGCTTTAATTTCCATGGAGGCCGTGAATAATCTTCGCCCGGTTTATGGAGCCGTGTGGACTGAATTATTTAAGGACAACGAAGAGGGATTTAAATCAGCCGCAAAGACTGTATTTGATTTAACCAACGGCCTGGCGGTGTTTGATTTAGACCAGATCGAAAAATTTCGCTTTTGGGATGAAATCCGGGCGGCTCTCAAACCTTCTTCCGGCAAGGCCAAACCCTCACCTTAAAAAGTTTACTCTAATCATATTTTAAATAGGGTTTCACAAAACTCAGAACACATTGATAATATTGAACTTACAAAACCGCCTTTTACCCTGTTTTCCTCCTATTCTGTAACTCTTTAATTTTACTATAATTACAAAGTTCGAATTTGGCGATTTTTACCAAAAATAACCCCCATTTGAACCCCTCAAAAGGGGGGTGGAGGGCAAAAATATACACCTCCAAATAGTTTCCTGTGCCTGAATGAACCATCCGGGATCTTCCTTCCCCACAAAGCCCCCTTCTCTTTTCTAAAGAGAAGGGGGTTGGGGGATGAGTTTGAAAAAGCCAGAAACTCATCTTTAGCTTCCATCTCGGTTTGTTTCAAAGCCAACCCCTCCAGTATCTTATTTAACCTGCACATTATTTAAACTCACCCCCTAAATCCCCCTCTCTTGGCCCAAGAG
>CAZMEG010000375.1:0-4165 GCA_964565205.1 uncultured Cytophagia bacterium | reverse complement strand
ACTAAAGGAGGACCACTCAAAATGACTGTTTTCAAAGTAGCGGTGTTAATCTCAGTAACGGCTCTGATTCATATTATTTTTGTATTTTTACACGCATGGGCACATCTCACTCTTGCTGTTAACATGTCATGGGCGCAAAACGCCTTTATCATATCGGTTATTATGATTGCACCGATTATCGCCGGGGTGCTGATATGGACTCCTTTTCTCCGAACTGGAGCACTCATATTTACTGCTTCCATGTTCGGGGCTTTGATTTTTGGAGCGTACCATCATTTTCTTGTTCCCGGCATGGATCATATTTCCAGAATACCCAACGATAGCTGGGGAGCCCTTTTTCGTATGACGGCCATACTGCTGGCAATCACGGAAGCATGGGGAAGCATTTTGGGCTGGTGGAGTTTTCGCTCCCTTTCAAATATAAATAGCCTCTATGAGATAAAAACCAAGTTGTCAGATGAAGCCCCCACCACCTCTAGTCCTGAAAGATTTTAAATATTCATTAAATTAGGTCGGAATCTTAAAAGGGCTCCAATATGTCCTTCCTGACTTAAAGGCGAATCTGCATAGATGTGTTCAATATAGGCGTTTTGCTGGGCAGCCAGCTCGATAGCTTCTTCAACAATATCTTCTTTTTCAGTAAGAGCTGCATGACAAATCGGACAATTTTTGCCTTCTGTCCCCAGATATCCACATTGGTTACAGACCACTCCCCGAGTCGTCCAATCGTCATCGATTAACAGGGTGTGAACCGCGCCCAAGCGCAAGGCCTCAAGAGTTGGCTTTAGTCCCAGAACACCCAGGTCTTGCGATCTGGCTTTCTGCAAAACTTCCTCGACCAGCTTTAACTCATGATTTCTTTCAAACTGTTCTTCAATGGATAATACCTGTTCTTTAATTTTTGGTTTATCTTTACGAAGATAGGTCTCATCCACATGAAATCGTCCGGCAATTCGTTCTCTTAGGTAGGGGTGCAGATGATTTTCGAAAACAGGTAACTCGGCTTCGTGACCGCCCAGAATCAAATAATCAAAATGGTGCTTTTTAAAATGCCTGAATAATATTTCTGCCACGCGCTTATAATGCCGATGGACATGGTCTTCAATATGGCGTTCTATACGACGTTCTTCCAATCCATACCAGCCAGCAATCCGCACCTTGCCAGGTACTTCATCAAACACATGTTCATGCTCCATGATTTCGCCCATATAAAATTCATAAAGTTGTGCCTTTTCACGGTCCACCAGCAGCACCGCAAACCGATGATATTCATCTAAAATTACCGTTAAAGGCCGAATATATGGTTTATAATCAACGATGGCTGCATCTTTCACCGAACGGGGTAAACGATAGATTTGCCAAAAATCAAGAGGTCCGGAACAAAAAACCACCAGACCCCGATAGCTATGCCCCCCAGTTAATTCATCTTCTACAAATTTAAGAACTCGTTCAAGATCAGCTTTAATCAATTTTTTTACGCTGGGATCTAAATCTTTTGAAGATAATTCTTTTATTCGCTCGGAAATTAAATTCTTAGCTACAATTTTTTGTTGTTCAACTGTGCTTTGTCGCAGATCACTATTCAAATAAAAGCTTACAACAGGCTCTTTGCCAGGTTTCAGTTCAAACAACTGTTCTATCTGATGGTAAGTAATCATATCCAATCTCTCCTTCTGTGCCAAATTAATATTCACCTTTTAAGACTTCTTATTTTTTTAAAACATGCGTCCGATGCTAACTAAACCAACGCCGCAAATCGCGGGGCATCGGACGCATGGCGTACTCACCTGTCCTTTGATTTCTTGCGTAATTACTGTATCGAGATCGATTTTGACGATGGCTAAACACCTCGCGCATCGGATCATATATAATCGCAGTCTGATAACTAAATCCCCGCTCCTTTTCCCGAGCTCTTTCTAACCATATCACATCCACAATTTTTGATGTTTCCTCGCCAGGTTTATGGAATTCGACAACTACCGCCGTCCGATCCGCTGCACAGGTATAAAATTGTGTCGCATCGAATCCATCCACCTGCTCTACTCCCACCACCAGCAACATAATGAGTAAAATCAACAGCGCTAAAAGGAAGTTACTCAGTTTCATAGTACCCACCTCCTTTCTTATGGGGAGGGATACTATAAAACTTTTCTTTTAGCGCAAATTGCCGAATTCGACTTCATTGGTTCTTGTATCTACCAGAGCATAATTACCGCGATCCAGGCCTCCGGGTAACACTACCAGAGAATCACCGATGACTTCTTTCTTCTGGATATCCAGGCTGCCTCCACAGAATACAAATTTTGGATGATACATCTTGATCAAAGAATTTACAATCTCCGAGCCTTTTTCATCGGTTAAGCCTTCTATGTCTTTTGGTGGTGTGTGGAATAGAAGAATGCGTTCCTGTTCTAATTCATTTAAGAATTTGAGATAATATTCCACCTCCCAGCGCGGAGAAACAAACATGAAATAATCTTCATTATCACGTTCGGTTAACAGCCCACCAAATCCTGCCACCACAAAACTGCGTTCCGGTGCAATAATAAAACTTCCATGCACAGAATGAAAGGTTGAAAATATTGATTCATGATGTAAAACGGCTCGCAGATAACGTCCCTTTGGGCTATCTAATGCTCCCGGAATCACAGCCGTCGGTATATTTAATTGCCCTAACATATCAAATAGAGTCTCATACAACTGTGCATCGTGATCCTCTTCATGCCGGATCGCTTCCTTACTATAATCAGGTTTTCTGTTCTCCTGTTTGGCTCTTTCCCATTCGGCTAAACGAGCTTCAGATTTCAATACATTTCCGGTAAAAACCACCATAGCCGGTTCGACTTCTTTAACTAATTCCGGAACCCGGTTCACATAGTCTGTATGACCTCGCATATCCGATAAAGCAAGAATTTTCATGGCTCATCCCTCCTTTCACTCTTAATTTTTATTTCACCGACGTCTCTGTTTATCAAAGAGTGTGCCAATTTTTTTAAAAAATTTATAAATATTGGATTATCAATAAATTATCTATCTTAAAAAGGTATGAAAAATATTAAGCTGAATTATGAAATCCTGACAAACCTTTTTGCAAAAATTTCAGATAAGGGATTAGTTAAGCTCTAATTTACCATTAATGGGCTGGATTAAATCGGGAGATTCGTTACGGGGATTGTTTAATTTGGGCGAAACTACATACCCAACCATTTTTTCAGGTGGATAAGGTTGAATAAGTTCCATGATACGATTAAAATCATTAAACGAAGGATCAAGCCACACTTTTTCCATTTCACGGGTTAAAATGAACGGCATACGGGGATGTACCTTTTTAATCAATTCATTGGCTGGAATGGTGATGATAGAGCAGCTATAATGCGGGTTCCCTTCCGCATCCCGCCAGATGCTGTAAATGCCACCCATGGTAAGCAAAGGTTCGTCTTTAAGTTCAAATTTGATGGGAACCTTTTTTAATTTTTTTACAAGTTCTCCGGTACGGCGATTCACTTCTTCTTTTTCCACTTTCATGAATTCAAAAAAATTGTTAGCCGGCACCAGACAGCGGTGTTTTACTAACAATTCTCGTTTATACCCTCTATTTTTGAAACTTTCAATAGTTGTATTAAAAGCTGTGTAAGACGATTTAAATTCTTGAGACCAGTAAGGAATGAGTTGCCAGTACATCATGTCCATTTTATTCTGGTCATGATCATTAAAAATCACCGGGATATCTCGATAGGGACCGATATTATAACCCCCACCTTCGGGCATTTCATCGGGTTCACCTGGAAGTGGAAATCCAAAACGCTCCTCAAATTCTTCCGGGGTCATGCGAAAAGCATAAAGTGAAAATCTACCACACATATTTAACATTCCCTGCCATAATTTTGAATAATGGTTGAATCTTCAGATGGCTTAAAATGGAAAACAAGTGGGGTAATATAACCTTCACCGCCATACGACTTTCCTTCCTTAAGAATCCATTTTCTACCTATTTGTATTTATATTTCCATTGGGTAAATTTATTATATTAATTAAATGATGCAAATATTTTTCATACAGGAAATAGGGAAAGAGCATCGGATTGATGAATACTGAATGACAAAAAATTTTTGCAATAATTACCACCGAAGTATTCCTTAAATAGTGAATTATTATCTTGAATTTA
>CAZMEG010000374.1:0-4169 GCA_964565205.1 uncultured Cytophagia bacterium | reverse complement strand
CTGCTTTTCCGTTGGCTTTTTCTTTTTCCATAAATGACTCCCTTATTTGTTTCAATTTAATTCAAGAAGAATATAAAATTAGTCTCAATAAAAATCAACTTAATTTTCGTGTCAGAATTCTTATGAAGCAACTTGTTTTTTAAAAAATTCTGCAAATTGAAATACCTCAATAAATCGATTATAAAGTGGCACTGGAGCCACCCGAATGACATCCGGTTCACGCCAGTCACAAATGAAATGATTTTTGATTAACTTTTTATGCAGGTCTTTACCACCTTTTTTCACCTGAATGGAAAGCTGGCACCCTCTTTCTTCTGGTTCCGGTGGGGTTATAATTTTAAAATTGGAATTTTTGTGAGAATTTAATAGAAACTCCAGATAACCGGTGAGTAGTTTACTTTTTTGACGTAATTTAGCCATCCCAGCCTGGTCGAAAATTTGCATGGAGGATCGTAGTGGCGCCATGGACAAAATAGGTGGATTGCTTAACTGCCAGCCCTCGGCACCGGGTATTGGTTTAAAATCAGGTGGCATAGTAAAACGTGTTCTTTTGTCGTGGCCCCACCAGCCAGCGAAACGGGGTACATCAAAATTATGAGCATGGCGTTCATGTACAAAACACCCGGCTACACACCCCGGACCGCCATTTAAATATTTGTAAGAACACCAGACCGCAAAATCCACTCCCCAGTCGTGCAAATTCAACTCAAGATTCCCCACAGCATGCGCCAGATCAAATCCCACCACACATCCTTTTTCATGACCGGCTCTGGTAATTTTTTGCATTTCAAAAGACTGTCCTGTGTAATAATTCACCCCGCCCAGCAAAATCAAGGCGATTTGTTCCCCTTCCCTTTCGATGATTTCCAGAAGACTTTCGGTTCTTATAGTAAATTCACCGGGCTGAGGTTGTACTTCGATTAAAGTTTGTTCAGGTTCTAAGCCATGAAATCGGATATGTGAAACCACCGCATATCGATCTGAGGGAAAAGCCCGGGCTTCAATTAATATTTTATGACGTTTAGCAGTAGGTCGATAAAATGAAACCAACATTAAGTGCAAATTGACGGTGAGGGTGTTCATTACCACTACTTCCGACGGCAGGGATCCTACCAATCGAGCTGTTTGTTCGGTTAAAAACTCATGATAATTTAACCAGGGGGTCCGGGCTTTAAAATGAGCTTCCACACCTAATTCAGCCCAGTCCTGGAGCTCCTGCAAAATGTACTCTCTGGCATGACGTGGTTGTAAACCCAGGGAATTACCGCAGAAATAGATACAGGATTTTCCATTAAATTCAGGAATATAAAATAGTTCACGAAATTTAGCCAGAGGATCGTTTGCGTCCAATTCCTCGGCAAAAGATTTTTCTATTTTGTACTCCATAGATTAATTATTTATTTAGCCTTAAATATTCTGGACTCAGGATGAAAGCCAAGCCATCCATCTTGATAAGATAAGACACCACGAAGAAGATTACCTGCTTCATCTTCAGCCCAGGCGGTCATGGCGTCTTTACGATAATAAACCTTTACTTTCTTTCCCGCAATTTCAATTTCAAAAGGCACTTCAACTTTCTCAAGTTCTTTAAAGGGGAAGTAAATAGAGACGTTTCCCAGAGCCAAACCCAGACCAAGATTGGAGACATCATGAGACCTGGGGCGTTTTTTCGGACGTGGCTGACCCGGTCGCCAGTTACGATAAAAATAAGGACGCCCTTTACTATCTTTTACCACCCAGACCCTGGTTTTGGGGTGTAATTCACGCCAGTGTTTCCAGGTGGTCTGCATGGAAGCTAAGAGTTGCAAAGGTTTACCTTTTAAGGGACCATCAATGGCTTTGCCATCCAGTTGAGACCAGATGCTTTTTGTCTCACGATCCACGATTAACAGATTATCTTTAACCAGACCCTCGGCAAAATCAAAGGTGAGTTCCTTATTATCAACATTTCGGGCGTACACGACGCCTGATCCGGTGATGGGTCACCAGGAAGGCGCTACGGGAGTTTTCCCAACCCAATCGTCCACAATTTCATACATAGCTAAATACCTGATGGGATAGGCCATAGCCTCACCATCGACCACCACGCCAAGCACGAGGTCATCATCTTTTAAATTAGCCTGGTCAGCCTCTACTGCCGGAACATCCACAGGTACCGGGTACACGTTCATTTCGGTTTCCTGCATGGGTCCTCCCGGACGTACCTGAACGTGACCCTTAACTTTTTTGGGTGGAGGCGGAATGTTCTTTTTGGATTCCTGTGAGAACAGACTGAAAGTGAAACCGAATAATATTAAAATGACCGGGATAAAGCAATTGTGTTTAATCATATAATCTCCCTCCGTTATTTTGCAGGTTCAATCGGAAATAGCCATATGCGACTTGGAGCGGCATCCGCTATAAAATCCGGTATTTGAATATTCAACAAATAATTGCCATCAGGAATTTCATCCGGGACAAAAATCATTTCGGAGATGGTAGATGTTGAATGTGCATTATTCGGCACCTCATGGCTTCCGGCGGGTACTTTCCAGAAGATATGATGAGCAGTCATTTTACCTTCGTCCAGAAGGCGATCCACCGATGGAATATCCACAAGTAAATGCTGCACATTTAATTGAACAATTAACTTCATGGCTTCGATGGAGAAATAAGGTGGAAAGTGCTGCATGTAATCCCGCGAAGTTTTTGAAATAGTGTTCGGTAAGGTACGAATTACCAGAGCTTCCAAAAAATGCGGGCGATAATTTTTTAATTGATTTTCAAGATTTTTACGGGTAATGAGTCGATCCTCTTTTCGTTTTTCAGGATCGTATTGATCGGAAGTTGCGAAAGCTTTCTCTGGTTCAACGGTAATTAATGTTGCGGGGAGCAAAACCTGTTTTAAAGTTGAAGTTATGGATATCCGCTCTATTGCAATGTGCCCAACACATTCAGTATGTGTGCCATTACAATGCGGTATGAGTGTGTATTCTTCCACATTACAACTACCACCCTGACGGGTATCTCCGACAAATTGCTCGGTCTCGAAAGCTATTGCCCTGGCAAGAGGAGCTCCGAAAACACTCGGTTGTTGATCATGAAAATTTAAAGGAATGGAAATCTCCCTTGGTCGAGCTAAATCGACCCTATAAAAAGTATCACCCACTTGAAAATGCATTTTCATAAGGTCATCCCTAACCATTCCCTGGCCGTACCACTGAGTAGTCGTTCTCGAATTGTGTCATCAATTGGAAGAGATTCTATAAGGTGACCTGGGGGATTTTCTCCAAGAGGAAAAGGGTAATCTGAGCCTAAAGCGATTTTATCGGCTCCCACCAGATCAATCAAATAGGTTAAAATTTTCGCATCGTGAACAAGAGAATCCAGATAAAATTTCCCCAGATATTCTCGGGGGTTGACAGGATTGTCCACTGCACACAAATCGGGACGAACTTTAAACCCGTGTTCGATGCGTCCGATAGTTCCGGGAAACGCCCCCCCACCATGGGCAAAAGCGACGCGCAGCTCTGGCAGCCGTTCAAATACACCACCAAAGATCATGGAACATATAGCCAGACAGGTTTCGGCCGGCATGCCCACCAGCCATGGTAACCAGTATTTAGGCATACGTTCTTTCCCCATCATGTCCCACGGATGTACAAAAATGGCTGCACCTAATTCCTCGGCAGCCTTGAAAAAATCAAACAGCGGTGCTTCATTTAAGTTCCAGTCATTTACATGCGTACCGATTTCGACCCCAGCCAATTTCAACTGGCTAACACAGCGTTCCAGTTCTTTGATGGCCAGTTCCGGGGCTTGCAAAGGCACTGTGCCTAAACCAACAAATCGATCGGGATAGCGTTCTACCACACTGGCAATGTGATCATTGAGAAATTTAGATAAATCCCACGTGTGCTCGGGTTTTGCCCAGTAGCTGAACATCACCGGTACGGTTGAGATCACCTGAATATCCACGCGAGAGCGTTCGCAATCCCTTAGGCGCGCTTCCGGATTCCAGCAATTTTCCTGAATTTCACGAAAGAAGGTATCATCGATCATCATACGGGCACAGCCTGGTTTGTGATGCTCTAATCTAACAAAACCACCATATCCGTACTTCTGTTTTAAATCAGGCCAGTTTTCCGGTAAAATATGGGTATGGATGTCAATTTTCAAATCAGAACTCC